>NZ_JANPCM010000473.1:0-5934 GCF_031430955.1 Ferruginibacter sp. | reverse complement strand
CCATTCGCCGCTGGCCAATTTAGGAATGTATTTTTTCTTTTGTTCTTCGGTACCAAAATACAAAATGGGTAATGTACCAATACCCGTGTGTGCAGCAATGGCCACACTAAAAGAAAAACCACCGCCAAGCCCTTCATTCACCAAAGTAGAAGTAATAAAATCTTTGCCCAGTCCGCCTAAAGCCTCAGGTACACTTGCACCCAATAAACCCTGCTCACCGGCTTTTACCATCAGCGATGGCATCAGGCCTGCTTCCATTTTATCAATCCTGTCCACAATGGGCAGCACTTCCGAATTTAAAAACTGCAGGCACATATCTTTTACCATCAGTTGCTCTTCATTAAAATCTTCGGGAGTAAAAGTTTCAAAAGCATTGCTTTCTTTAATTAACCATTCGCCACCTTTAAGGAGTGTAGTGGTTGATGTTGTTGTATTCATAAAATTTGTTTACCCCCATCCCCTAAAGGGGGTATGGAGAATTATTAATAAAAGTTCTTTTCAATATTGATTAGGTCAAAGTCCCCCTTCGGGGGATTTAGGGGGCAAGGTTATCATATACCATCTGCAACACTTCCTTCGCAATTTCAATTTGCCCGTTTGTTACACCTTGTAACGCTTCATTTAAAGTAGTATTCGCCACTTCCATACATTTTTCTTCCAGCTCTCTTCCCTCATCGGTTAACACAATCATATTTATCCGCCTGTCTTCTTTTGATGCATTTCTTTTTACCAGTTTTACTTTCTCCAGGTTATCCACCAGCCTTGTAATACTGGGTTTATCTCTAAATGTAGAATCGCACAATTGCTGCTGACTCATGCCATCGGTTTTCCATAAATGATACAGCACACTCCACTGTTCAATGGTAATTTCGATATTAGCCTGTTTAAAATTTTTTTGCAGACGCCGCCCAATTGCAGTGCTTGCCTTGCCGGTAATAAAGCTGTAAAGTTCTCCTTTTTTAAATTGGTTGTTGGGCATATAGTTGTTTATGCAACTAAACAAAGATAATAATTATTTTGAACCGTAAAAATTTATTTTTGTGTAACCGGTCCCGCTTTTGGCGGGATACGCCATACCAATATGCACCAGGCTTTACTCATCATTTCAGTAATATTATTTGGCATTTACTTTTCACTTATTATTTATTACCGTCAAAGCTGGGTGTCGATCTCTGATTATAAATTTTCAATTTCGGATTTTCAACCCACTACAAAAATATCAGTAGTCATTCCTGCCCGTAACGAAGCAGAAAATATAAAAAATTGTCTTGATTCTATAGTTAACCAATCTTACCCAAAACATTTGTTTGAAATATTGGTGGTTGACGATCACTCGACTGATAACACTGCTGCAATAATTACTGGTTACGCATCACAAAATGTAAAACTCATTTCTTTAAAAGATTTTGTTGCGCCTGCAGCAATAAATTCTTACAAAAAGAAAGCTATTGAAATTGCTGTACAGCAATCAACAGGTGATTTAATAGTTACAACCGATGCCGATTGTTTTGTACCGCAAAACTGGCTGCAAACTTTTGCTGCATTTTATCAGGAAAAAAAACCTGAATTTATTGTAATGCCTGTGGCTATTGATTGCAGCTTTCATTTTATAGAAATGTTTCAGGCAGTAGATTTTATGACGCTGCAGGGAATAACCGGCGCAGCAGTGTATAAAAAAATGCACAGCATGTGCAATGGCGCTAATCTTGCTTATTCCAAAAAAGCATTTGTACAAGTAAATGGATTTGCAGGAATTGATACTATTGCTAGCGGCGATGATATGCTGCTGATGTATAAAATTTATAAACAATATCCTGATGGTATTGCGTATTTAAAAAGCAAGGAAGTAATTGTGCATACTGCACCTGTAAAAACTATTGGGGAATTTTTTAACCAACGCATCCGCTGGGCAAGCAAGGCAGATAAATACGATGATAAAAGAATTTTTGCAGTGCTGCTGCTGGTATATTTATTTAATTGTTTGTTGCTGGTTTTACCCATATTCGCTTTGATAAATAATATTCAATACTCAATATTCAATGTTCAATGTTCAACTTTTGGAGCATGGTTATTATTACTGCTTTTAAAAACAATAACAGAACTGATATTTTTGTTACCTGTTGCGAAATTTTTTAATAAACAAATTTTGTTATGGTTATTTCCATTGATGCAGCTTTTTCATATTTTATATACTGTTATTGCAGGTTGGCTGGGTAAATTTGGTAGTTATAAATGGAAAGACAGAAAAGTAAAATAAATAAAATGAAGTTGAAGAATAATATTGGTACTGAAGTTGTATTGATTGGCGCAGGTATAATGAGTGCTACACTGGCTATATTTTTAAAAGAATTAATGCCAGATATTTCCATCACCATTTTTGAAAGACTTGATAAAGCTGCCGAAGAAAGCAGTGATGCATGGAATAATGCCGGCACCGGACATTCTGCTTTTTGCGAATTAAATTATACTACTGTAAAAGAAGATGGTACAATAGATATCAGCAAAGCTTTAAAAATTGCATCGCAGTTTGAAATGTCGAAACAATTTTGGGCTTACCTGGTACAACAAAAATATATTTCAGCTCCAAAAAATTTTATTAATCATGTACCACATATAAGTTTTGTTTGGGGCGATGAAAATGTACAGTTTTTAAAAAACCGTTTTGATGCGCTCACAAAAAATATTTTATTTAGGGATATGGAGTTTTCCAACAACAGTGAAATATTAAAAAACTGGATGCCGCTGGTAATGGAAGGAAGAGCTGCTGCAGAGAAAGTAGCAGCTACAAAAATGGATTTGGGTACTGATGTAAATTTTGGATCACTCACTGATGCTATGTTTGCACATTTAGAAAGTTTAAAAAATGTAACGTTGTATTTAAATCACGAGGTAAGAGATTTGGAAAAACAGGATGATGGGAAATGGAAAATATCTGTAAAAAATTTAATTACAGATAACAGTATAAAAATAAATGCCGATTTTGTTTTTATTGGTGCAGGCGGTGGATCATTACCATTATTACAAAAATCGGATATTGAAGAAGCACAAGGTTATGGTGGCTTTCCTATTAGCGGACAATGGCTGCGTTGCACTAACGAAAATATTATACAACAACATGCAGTAAAAGTTTATGGCAAAGCTGGCGTAAATGCACCACCCATGAGTGTACCGCATTTAGATACGAGAATCATCAATGGAAAAAAAGAATTACTCTTTGGCCCCTTTGCTGGTTTTAGTACTAAGTTTTTAAAAAATGGTTCTTACTTCGATCTGCCCAAAAGTATAGAGTGGCATAATATGGTGCCGATGATTTCTGCAGGCTGGCATAATTTACCGCTTACAAAATATTTAATTCAACAGATTACACAATCTGCCGAAGACAGGTTGAATGCATTGAAAGAATATTATCCCCATGCTAAAATGGAAGACTGGGAATTATTAATTGCCGGGCAAAGGGTACAGGTAATAAAAAAAGATGAAAAAGAAGGCGGCGTGTTGGAGTTTGGAACCGAATTAGTTTGTGCTGCAGATGGATCGTTAGCCGCTTTACTGGGAGCTTCTCCAGGGGCTTCAACAGCAGTTGCAGTAATGATAAATGTTTTAAAAAATTGTTTTAAAGAAAATTTTGAAAGTGATGACTGGCAATTAAAATTAAAAGAGTTATTGCCCACTTTTGAAAAACGCTGGGAAGATTATGAAATACTTTGCCAGGAGATAAGGGAATGGACAAATGATGTGCTGGAATTAAATTAGTATAGATGTCTAGGGTTTAGATGTTTAGTTTTTTACTTACTATTCTTGTTACTTTTACATTATGCATCAATCTCTTTCTTATAACCAGCAAACCTGGAAGCGGCTTAAAAAAAATAAAAGCGCTTTGTTGGGTTTGTTCATAATCTGCATTGCTGTGCTGCTTGCATTGTTTGGTTATTTATTTGCTCCCGATAATTCTCCGAATGCCGATTTACAAACTGTGGAGATACAGGCAAAGAAAGCTGGATATACCCAAACGTTTTTAAAAGTTCCGGATTTTAAAAACAGTAGTACCGAGAATTGGTTTACTGTTTTATTGTCAGGAAAAAAAAATAATTACCGTTTAACTCCCATAAGTGGTTACGTTGTAAAAAACGACACTCTCTTAATAAATAAATTTATTGATGAGGATACTTCAGTGGTACAATATTTTTCGGTTAATCAGCTTACAAATAATCATCCTGAAAATTTTACCACACAAAATATCGTTGTTAAAAAATACTGGCTGGGTACTGATAAATTTGGCAGGGATATTTTAAGCAGGTTAATAATTGGCACGAGAGTAAGTTTAGCTGTTGGTTTAATTGCAGTGCTTATCTCCTTAACATTGGGAATTATTTTAGGCTCAATAGCAGGGTATTTTAAAGGCTGGATAGATGAAGTGGTAATGTGGTTGGTAAATGTTACCTGGAGTATTCCCACATTGCTGTTAGTTTTTGCTATTACATTAGCAATGGGTAAAGGCTTTTGGCAAATATTTATTGCTGTTGGGCTAACCATGTGGGTTAGTGTGGCACGTTTGGTACGTGGGCAGGTAATGGCCGTAAAAGAACTGGAGTTTGTACAGGCTGCAAAAGCTTTGGGCTATACTAATTTTAGAATAATCGCAAAACATATTTTACCTAATATACTGGGACCAATTTTAGTTATTGCTGCAAGTAATTTTGCAACTGCAATAATTGTAGAAGCCGGTTTAAGTTTTCTCGGTATTGGTGTACAACCACCGCAGCCCAGCTGGGGTTTAATGATTAAGGAGAATTATAATTTCATTATTACCCATAACCCCCTGCTGGCATTAATTCCGGGTTTTGCTATTATGTTACTGGTACTTGCTTTTAATTTATTGGGTAATGGATTAAGGGATGCGGTGGATGTGAGAGCCCCCTCCGCCCCCTGAAGGGGGAACTTTGCAGTAAAATATTTATATCAGTTTTCAATTTTCAAAAAGAAGTTTACAGAGCTTTTATCTTCGTAGTTCCTCCTTCAGGGGGCGGAGGGAGCTGCCTTTATTCCTTCGGTGCCACCTGCACATTTCTGCTAAAGCCTTCTTCTAAAGAAATAAAAGTTTCGGTACGTTCAATCCCTTTTATTTTTTGCAGTTCATCATGCAAAACATTTCTCAGCTGATTAATATCCTTACAAACTATTTCTATAAACATGCTGTAATTACCAGTAATGTAATTCAGTCTTACAATTTCCGGTATCTGCATTAAATCTTTCGCAACACTATCGTATAAAGAACTTTTCTCTAAGTAAATACCAACAAATGCAGTAATGTCGTAACCCAGTTGCCTTAAATCTACATTTAATCTTGTACCTTTAACAATACCAAACTCCTGCAACTTTTTAATACGCACATGTATAGTACCTCCGCTGACAAATAATTTTTTTCCAAGATCAGCATAAGATATTTCAGCAGTTTCCATCATCTCGTGGATAATCTGAAGATCTAATTTGTCAAGATTCAATTTAGCAGCCATCTTTAATTTTTATTTTAGTTTTATTTCAATATAATACACAAATATTTGAATTATTTCTATATTTTCCAAATTTTTTATAAATTATTTTCAAATTAAAGGTTAAAAGTGTAGATTTGCACTATTAAGTTATTAAAAATTGTGGGGTGATGAAATTTTTGGCAGACATGCCCTCTTGTCTCGAGGGTGAGGATAACAGGATAAACGCAGCATAGAGCCGTATTAGTAGCAATACTGATGCGACCGGGGTCGACCACCGAACTTTGTACTGCAGCTAACTGCCTCGTGGAGGTTCGATCCCTCCCCCTACAGCTTTAATTTATTTAAGCCTTTGCATTTTTGCAAAGGCTTTTTTTTGCTCCTTAATGGCAGCGACCCTCTTGTCTCGAGGGTGAGGATAACAGGATAAACGCAGCATAGAGCC
>NZ_JANPCM010000472.1:0-3460 GCF_031430955.1 Ferruginibacter sp. | reverse complement strand
CCATGGAATGTGTATGAAAATTATTATAAACAGGTAAGAAATGAATACTCCCTTTACCCAGACCTGATTTATAAACCCGGAAGAAAAAAAGTACTGCAGCATTTTTTACAAATGGAAAGAATATTTAAAACGGATGTATGTTTTACTATGTTTGAATTGCAGGCAAAAGAAAATTTACAAAAAGAATTGGAACTATTGCAGTAATTATATGGCTAAACCATTAGTAAATAAAAAATACAAACTTTTAAAATACCCCGGAAAAGGCGGCTGGATATATACAGTTATTGATGAGATTGCACCGGATAAAAGAGCCAAATTTGGCTGGGTACAGGTAAGCGGCAGCATTGATGGCTTTGAATTGAAACGCTACAAATTAATGCCGATGGCAAATGGCAAATTATTTTTACCCGTAAGAAAAGAAATACGAAAAGCCATCGGCAAAACCGAAGGCGATACGATACATGTAATTTTATATGCCGATAACTCACCCATAGAAATACCACAGGAATTTTTATTATGTCTGGATGATGAACCTGTTGCCAAACAGTTCTTTTTTAAATTAACCCAAAGCGAACAGCAGTTTTATATAAAATGGATTTATAGGGCTAAGCAGGAAGCAACAAAAACTAAAAGGATTGTGGAGGCGATTGGGAAATTGATGAAGAAGGAGAAGTTTTATAAGAGCAGTCAGTAAAAGTAATATGAGAAAACAAGAAAAAATATTTATAACAGCGACTGTATTTATTTTAGTAGCTATCTTAATAAATGCAGTGTGGCGGAGTAATGAGATTAATAAGAATGGAGTGTATGTTCTGGCAAAGGTTAAAAAAATTGATGACACTGAAAACGGATTAATCTATAATTTCGATTATTTGTATAATGGGAAAACATACCATTCGCACTATAAAGGATTTATTAAAATGCAAGAGTCTACGATTCTTGTAAAAATTTCTAAACTAAAACCAAGTGTTTGTAAATATATAGAATACAATATTCCACAATGCATTTTAAGCAAAGATGCGGTTAATAAATATTGGGAAACGTTACCCACTTGTAAATAATCTTGAGTGCTATGCCGCCATCTCCCCCACTTTCACCCTCTTTCCCTTCCTCACCGGTTTTAAATTATTATTATCTTCCGGAAAATCTTCCACCTGCAATTCAATTCTTCGTGTTATATCGGTTAAAGAAGTAAGGCGCTGTACGGTGTACGGAATAGTTTCTAATCCCTTTGCAAAATTGCTTATGTAAAAGAAAATACCCACCACATTACCGGCAAGTATTGCGGCACCGGAAGTTTTGTAAGTAATTAATAAACTCACCCCCAAAACAATCATCACTAAAAATTCCATAAAGCCAAAATTCCATGCTTCCTGGTTGCTGATTTTTATTTGCCACTTGCGCAAATTATTATAATGATTGTTTACGGTTTGCCTGTTGCCGCTGCCAATAACATCTACCTGCTGCTCCAGCTCATCATTTTTTAATTTGTTCAGCCTTTTCATTCTTTTTCCATACACATAACTGATACCCACAACCGGAACTAAAACTATTAAGCACATGCCCACCACAGCAGCATCGTAAAAGAATAATAAAATTAATGAGCCCAGTAAATTGTATGCTGCTTCAATAACGTACACTAAATCAAATTCTAAAAAATCTACAAATTCTCTTGCTAAAGTAGAGTGTGCACTTAGTTTACTTACATCTTGTTTGTAAATTCTTCTGCTTAAAAATTTTGTAACTAATGAAACATAAATGGCAGAATACGTACGGGTATCGTACATGTGGCGCAATGTGCCAATGATTAATGTAACAAAATGTACGGCCGATAAAATTATTAATCCATTGTAACTGCCTTTTAATAAATCGTTAATGGCCATGCCCAAAAAGAAAGGGCGCAATAATCCACCCAGCATTTCTAACGAAAATAAAATATAGGTAAGCACCAGCTGACTGCGGTGTTTGTTCATTAAACTTTTTAAAATCTGAAAACGGGACATAGGTTCTGGTTTATTAGTTAATTAAATTCTGTTTGTATTTACTCTCGTCAGTCCGAAGAATGAGGAATCTGCAGTTATTTAAATAAACAGATTTCTCCCTACGGTCGAAATGACAGAAGAGAAGCCAGAATTTAATGGGCTTGTATAAGACCGAAAGAAATGGGGTTAGTTTAAAGAGTGGCCATCTTTTCTCTCTCGGTAACCGAATTATGGGTAATTCCGGTTATAAGGCCACTACAGTTTGGGGCACCACATTGGCAATTGAAAGGCTCCATTGTTTCATCCAGGAAGGATGCGTAGTTGAGGGTTAGTTCTTCGCCTTTTTTTATTGTTCTTAAAGCGATAACGTTTAAACCGTAGTAAGCGGTGTTTGCGTTGCAACTGTGATTTTGCGGAGCCCAGCCGCCAGGGTTATCATCCCACAGCAAATATACTTCTTTGCTTAGCGGATAGGCATATTTTGAAAAGATTTCTTTTTCTTTAATATTCCAGTTTTGCTCTACATAGCGGCGGGTAACTATCCGCTGGTTCATCTCTTCGCCTTTAAAAATCAGCTCTTTAGCGTCAATATCGGCTGTGGCATAAATACCATAACCAGCTATGGAATTGCCCTTCATTACATACTTTTTTTGTTTGCGCCGGTACCTTGCAATACCTTCTTTTATAATATGAGTAAGGAAATTTGCCTGGCCATAACCATCGTGTTTTAAAATATAATCGGCGCTGCCTTCATATCCATCTTTATAAAAAACAGAGCAGGTAAAATTTATTTCGAGAAAGAAAATTTCTTTATTATCATCAACTCTAAAATCTAATCTTGCATAACCCACACCACCGAAACTGCGAAAGATTTGAGTAGCCGCTTCTCTTAATTGTTGTTCTAATTTTTCATCGTTGCAGGCAATGTTTGCATTGGGATGCAGCTCGGATGTTTTTAAAGCATACGTTTTAAATTGGTTTCCTTCGGGAAAAATATACTCTACCGGTTTAAAAACTTTTACTGATTTGCCATCGTCGTTTGCCGCAAGCATTACAGTAAATTCTCTGCCGCTGATATATTCTTCTACCAGTAAAGGCCCGTATTCATCAATGATGGATTGTACTTTTAATTTCAACTCTTCTAAATTATTTACTAAACTTTTATCATCAATACCCAAACTGTCGCCAGCCTTTGCCGGTTTTACAAACAAAGGATATTTTAAATATTTGCATTCAGTTTCAATTTCATCAACACTATTAATTAATGCATAAGCCGGAGTGTTGATGCCTTCGGTGTAGGCCACATATTTCATTAATTCTTTTGGAGGATCGTATAATAAAGTAGTGGGGCCGGTAAAAGGAAGGTTTAATAATTCTAAAGTATAAATTACATCAATGCTGGGCACCTCCCATTCTAAATATCCTTCGCAAAGGTTTACAAAAATGTCGTAATTTTTTTTCTTGAGTTCTTTAAGTTG
>NZ_JANPCM010000471.1:0-4400 GCF_031430955.1 Ferruginibacter sp. | reverse complement strand
CATCACCGCATTATAAAAATAGTTTTCTTACTAACCCAATGGCCGCTTTGTAATGAGGCGGCTTTTTTATTTTTTAGCCTGGCAGTATTTCTTTGTTCAAGTTCATTGGCGTCGATTTCTATGGTTTTACCAAGCTATATTGGTAATCTTTTTCATAGTATCTTTTGTTCTTTACGCATGCAAATATCCTTAGTACTAATTTATTTCTAATTGCATTAAGGATACTCATTACATGCTTGCCTTCTGCCTTTTTTCTTTCATAATATTGTTTAAACTCGCCTTTTACTCTTATTGCTGATAATGCAGCAAGGTGTAAGAGGCGTTTCATTTTTTTGTTTGCTTTGTGTGACACACCGGCTTTACCTTTTATGCTGGTACCCGATTCTTTTTTAAATGGTACCACTCCGCAATGACAGGCCAGCTTTTTTGCATCAGCATAATTTTCAAATTCATTGGTAGTAACTATCATTTCTGCTGCTGTTACAATACCCACTCCATCTACGCTCTGTACATACCCATTTATTTCATTTAATTTTTCGTCACTTTCAATCAGTTCTTTTATTGCTATGTCTATTGCTTTAATCTGTTTAGCTACCAGGCTTAGTATCGGTTGACAATATTTTTTAGTAACAGCTAATTCTTTTTTATCAACTAACCCTTTACTTTCCTTTAATCTTCTTTCATACTGATGCCGTGTTTGTATCATGCCCTCCCTGCTGTTTATTAATGCCCTTAACTGTTTTAATACCAGCCTGGGTTTTTTCCACAGCCTTACTTCGTGAGGATGTGTAAATCCATATAAAGCAATTTTTTTTGCATCGGCTTTATCACTCTTTCCTCTGTCCATACCCTTGCCATGCTTTAATTGTGCGCCGGGCATTATCCACATATCAGCTTCTTTACTATACAGGTATTCCACAATATGGTGATTGTAAATACCTGTAAACTCCATGCAGAATAAAGTATTGGCTACACTTATTCCGTTTTGTTTACTCATGGTTTTAAACCATGCTGATACTCCTTTCTTTGTATTGGCAATCTGGCTGCTGTGCAGCTCTATGCCTTTACTGGTAATACTCATATCCAAAGTTAGTTTGGATACATCTGTTCCTACAAAAAACGTAAATTGCTCCTGCATACTTTTTAATTTAGTCGTTAAAAAAAGCAATCAACTAATTTACCGTAGTATCTAAAGCCTTGATAATGGGTCTTACCCAAATTTCTATTTAAAGTGCTTCGGTAAAAAATCGGCAGCGGATTAAATCGACGCTTAGGTTTTAACTCCTGGCACTCTGTTAATGTGCCGCTGCCGGTTAGTTGATTTATCCACATATTAACGTGGATACTAAAGAAAAAAGTAGCAAAAAAGAAAATAGTAATAATAATAACTCTATTTCTTTATCAAAGAACTTAAAACAAATCTAAAGGCACTCTTCAACATTATTTCTTTATTGATCATTACTGAATTTTTTATTTTTTTAATGCCATCTACTTCAATCTTCGCAATTCACCCTTTAGTGGATAGGGGTTCTCTCTACCACCATTTTTAAAGCTATGCAAAAAGCTACACCCGACAATGCCCACAACCACCATTTTCTTTTCAGCTGCCCTTTATTTACTATTAAAAAACTTAATAACAGGATACACATTACTACAACAATTTGCCCGGCTTCTAACCCCACATTAAAACTAAATAAGCTCCATCCAATACCCTGATTTTTTGCCAGCATAAAACGTATGGTGTTAGCAAAGCCCAACCCGTGTATCAATCCAAAAAACAAAGCTAAAAAATAATTTAACCGTAAAGATTTGGGTGTAAAATCTTTTTGAAAAAAATTAAATACCGCCGTTATAATAATGGTACAGGGAATTAAAAACTCTACCAAACTATCTTTTACAGCAAGTATTTTATATACACTTAAGGCCAGCGTAAGCGAATGACCAATGGTAAATGCTGTAACCAAAACTAAAACCTGCCGCCAGTTGCTTAACAAATAAATAGCACTTAAAGCCAGTATAAATAACAGGTGATCCAAAGCATCCAGGCTTATAATATGCTGCCAGCCTAATTTAAAATAAAATGCAAAATCCTGCATGAAGTGCCTGTTGCTTGAATGTTTATGTTAGTTTTGCTGTTCAAATATCTCTAATCTAATTTTTATTAACTAATATCTGTGCTAAATGGTATCTATTTTATTTAAGTGGTTAACAGTTTTTACTTTGGTTAATATAACAACAGCCAAAACTGTTAACCATCCACTTTTTGTAAGCGTTACCGAAATTGAATTGAATGCAAAAGATAAAACATTGGAGATAAGCTGCAAAATTTTTACAGACGATTTTGAAAAAACATTGCGCCAGAATTATAAGACTACTGTGGATCTTTTAAAACCCAAAGATAAGCCTGCCATGGATAAATTAGTGGGTGATTATGTACAAAAACATTTATTGCTGACTGCTAATGGCAAAAAAGTAAGTTTACAATTTATTGGTTACGAGCAGCAGGAAGAAGGGATTGTAAGTTTTTACCAGGTAAGCAATATTGCATCGCTGCAAAAAATAGATATCACCGACAATATTTTATACGAATACAAAAAAGAACAGATAGGCATTATACATGTAACGGTTGATGGCAACAGAAAGAGTACAAAGTTGGATAACCCGGCAGATAAAGCAAGTTTTGAATTTTAATTAGACTATTGCCTGTATTTTATCTATTTTACCATTCTTCTGCGCCAGCCAAATAGTTACAAAAGTTGAAATGGCAAAATACTCCATCAATATATAAGGGATTACTGAAGAAAATTTATTTACACCAAACCAATCCTGCATCAAAAAAATTAAACTTATGGCAATGGTATTTTTTAATATCTCCCAAAAAATAGCACCCCGGCTGCCATCCATCAGCTCGGTAAAAGCATACACAAATAAAAATATAAAAGCACCATAAATAAAAATACCCGGTGCACCAATACTGGCAATATTTGCAAAAAGGTAACTCACAAATAACAGCAGCATTATTAATTGTATCCATATCCAAACTAATAATGGTTTAGATTCTGCTGATGCATATTTTTTAAAATCGTACACATTTTCAATTTTGTAAACAGGATACTTAACAGCCACATCAGCAGGGCGGTAACCCGTATGCCTGAACCATAAAGTAAATTTATCTTTCCAGCTTTTAGTTCTCCAGGCATCTTTAACGAGCAGCCATACATGCTGAAAATTTATTTTTATGGGGTTCCAGGTTTGCACCGGCCTTGTAATACCATAAACCGGCGGCACTTCTTTTTTCTCTTCCTGAAAAGTGCCAAATAATTTATCCCAAAAAATAAAAATTTGTCCGTAGTTTTTATCAATATACTCAGGGTTAATGGCGTGATGCACCCGGTGATGAGAAGGTGTAACAATTATTTTTTCTAAAAAACCCAACCGGTTTATATGCTGTGTATGGTACCAGAACTGTGCAAACAAATGCAGCGGTGCAACAATTGTAATTACTTCTGCCGGTACACCTAACAAAGCAGCAGGTAAAAGAAAAATGGCAAATGTTTTTATAATTGCAGATATGCTTTGCCGCAATGCGCAGGCCAGATTAAACTCTTCACTGCTGTGATGAACGATATGGCCGTTCCAGAAAAAGTTTGCGCTGTGCTGCAGTCGGTGCACCCAATAGCCTGCAAAATCAAGTGCAAAAAAAGCAATTACGTACACAGCAATGGTGTTACTTACATGCGTTAGCGCCAGCATGCGTAACAAAAATGGGTAAGAAACGATAACAAAATAAATTCCAATTACATCTTTAGTTACATTGGTAACGCCAGAACTTAAACTGGAAATCATATCCATGTTATTTACCGTATCTTTTCCTTTGCGCCAGCCATACCATTTTTCAAATAACACCAGCAACAAAAATGCCGGCATGGCAATCAATAAAATCTTTCCGTATTGTTCCATAGTTTAATAAATCTTTTTCGTAACTATACAAAGTTAAACGTTAATCCGGGTTATGTAGTGTGCAGTAACCGCAGGAATTACCATTTTAAAATACAAAATATGAAAAATAGTTTAATCCTCATTATTGTGTTCAGTTCCACTGCTTTAGGCCAAAGCAGAATTAGTAATTGGCAATTGGGCAAATTTGTAAAACCTGCTACCAATCCAATCATGCAGGCCGATTCCAGCTTTCTTTTTAATTGCCCCATAAAAAAGCAAACAGTGCAATGGCAAAAAGCAGATGTGTTTAATCCTGCGGCAATTATAAGAAATAATAAAGTATATATATTATTTCGTGCCGAAGATATTCCCGGGGCGGGTATTGGTATGCGTACTTCCAGGATTGGAATAGCAGTGAGTGATGACGGCATTCATTTTAAAAAAAATCCTGAGCCGGTATT
>NZ_JANPCM010000470.1:0-2338 GCF_031430955.1 Ferruginibacter sp. | reverse complement strand
CAATGGAATCAGATTAACAACTATTAAAAGATAATCGCTTATTGTTAGCTTACGTTTAAACATTGGCTTAAAATTGTAGAATTTTTGTGGCAGTAAATTAAATACTTTTGAGCAAACATTTAATACCCACTAACACGTATGCAAAAACTATCGATTGCTATTCATGGCGGCGCAGGAACTATTTTAAAAGAAGATATGACACCCGAACTGGAAGCCGCTTATTTAAAAGGACTGAACGAATCTTTAAATGCCGGCTATGCCGTTTTAGAAGAAGGCGGCACTGCAATAAATGCAGTAAAAGCGGCTATTGTAATTTTGGAAGATAACCTTATGTTTAATGCCGGCCGTGGCGCTGTATTTACAAAAAAAGGTGTACAGGAAATGGATGCAGCTATTATGAATGGAAAAGATTTAGCTGCAGGTGCGGTTGCTGCTGTACGTAATGTTCGCAACCCGATAGAACTTGCTGCAGAAGTAATGCTCAACAGCAATCATGTTTTTTTAAGTGGTAAAGGTGCAAACGATTTTGCTATTAAGCAGGGTATAAAATTAGAACCCGATGAATTTTTCTTTTCGCAATTTCGTTACGATCAATGGAAAGCAATAAGAGACAGCGATAATTATTCTCTCGATCACACACACCAGGGACTGGAAGAATTATTTAAAGATAAAAAATTTGGTACCGTTGGTGCAGTGGCCTGCGATGTGGATGGCAACATTGCTGCGGCTACCAGTACCGGTGGTATGACGAATAAAAAATATGGCCGCATTGGCGACAGTCCATTAATTGGCTGCGGCACTTATGCCAATAATAAAACCTGTGCTATCAGTTGTACCGGCCACGGTGAGCCGTTTATACGTGCCGTTGCTGCGTATGATGTAAGTTGTTTAATGGAATATAAAAGCATGAGTTTGCAGCAGGCTATGCATGAAGTGGTGATGAATAAATTACCACAGATGGACGGCGAAGGCGGAATGATTGGTGTTGATGCCGCAGGTAATGTTGCCATGGTGCTAAACAGCGCAGGTATGTACCGTGGTATGAGAAACAGTGATAATGAAAATTATGTAAAAATATATCACGATTAGTCCCTCTCTATCTCCACCGATGGGAGAGGAAATGTAGAAGACTGAATCGATAATTATGCTGTCATTTTTTTTAGCCCATCATTTCAAATACTATTTATCTTCATTGGTCTGGCCTAAGGCGAGACACTCTTGTGCATGATAACTTTATTCAGCTTTTATCTCAGCGTATTGGTAACCCAATTCTTTCAACCCTTATTTTGTTTTTGATTTAACTCCTGCTGTATCGTAATTTAGCATAATAATAAACTTAAAATATTTGTTTTTAAGATGGAAGATAAATTGCGATTAAAAAAAATTGCTGTAATTGTAGCCGGGGGAACCGGAACCAGGATGAATAACACCGTTCCAAAACAATTTTTATTATTAAAAGGTAAACCGGTTTTGTATTATACGATTGATACATTTTTAAAATCGTATGAGGACATGCAAATTATTTTGGTATTGCCCGAAGAACATGTAGCTGCAGGCCAGGAAATTATTGATGCATTTTTCAATTACAGCCGCATTACAATAACTGTTGGAGGAAGAACAAGATTTCATTCGGTACAAAACGGCTTAAGTTTAATTGAAGAGGAGAGTATTGTTTTTGTGCATGATGCAGTACGTTGCCTGTTAACGGTGGATTTAATTAAGCGTTGTTACAAAGCTGCTATTGAAAATGGAACTGCTATTCCTGTAATTGATTGTAAAGACAGCATTCGCCTTATTGCAGACGACCATAGCACAGCATTAGAAAGAAATAATATTAAACTGGTGCAAACGCCGCAAACATTTCACAGTAAAATTTTATTACCAGCATTCAATATAGATTATAAAGAAAAATTTACGGACGAGGCAACTGTTGCAGAAGCTTTTGGTTTAAAAGTAAATTTAATAGCGGGAGAGGAGAACAATATAAAAATTACCCGGCCATTAGATTTAATTGTAGCCGAATCGTTATTTGCTCAATAATAATTTTCATTGAAAGAAACTGTAAAAAATATTTTAAAAAAACTTGGCCTGTATTATTTTTTACAGTGCAACTATCGAAATATTTTGTCGAGTATAAAGCGGATAAATTATAAAATTCAATATGCAAAATATAGGGGAGCAGGCTTTGAATGTAATTGTTGCGGCGCAACGTACAACAAATTTGTTCCCGATTATCCAACGGCAGAAAATTCCCATGCAATAAATACAAATGAAGTAATTGCCGTCTATGGCGAAAAAATTTTATGACCGGCTTGTTTAAGCAATGCAAGAGAAAGAC
>NZ_JANPCM010000469.1:0-7175 GCF_031430955.1 Ferruginibacter sp. | reverse complement strand
TTTGATAACAGCATTTTTGCACTGCATATTGTTGCCGGCATTATTGTTTATTGCACCGCCATATTGCAATTCACACCTTCAATACGCAACAACTACCTTTCCTTTCATCGTGCTACAGGTAAGCTTTACATTCTTGCATCGCTGATTTGTATTACTACGCTATACATCATGATACCGAGAACCTGGTGCATTGGATGCAGGCCATCACAACTTACAGTAACCAGTTTATGGCTGCTGTTTATAACACTTGCTTTTTATTTTATTAAGCAACGAAAAATAATGCTGCATCAACGCATGATGATCAGCAGTTTTATTTGTGCGGCTTACTTTGTTACCGTAAGAGTAATTGATGCTTATGCCATGAACATATTCTATTATTTGTTTCCAAATAAATCAACAGCATACCTGGCTTCAGATGTGTTTGTGTGGTTGGTTCCATTGCTGATGTTCAACATATATTGGTTGATAAAAGATAAAAAACAAACGGCATGAATCAATTATTAATGTCTTGTATCGTATCCGCCTTTTCACAACGCAAAGTAAATATGCGATACAAACACATCATCCCCGTATCGGGAGACCAAGGCAACAAAAAATAAAAAACATGAAAAAAATAGTCTTTATAATCATTGCAATATCTGCCTCAACATTGTTGCAGGCACAACAATCATTAACAAAAAACCAGCAGGCCGTACAAGAAACAGTCATAAAAATGTTTGATGCTTTATCCAACCGGGATTCTGTCAGCCTGAAAACTTATAGCACAGCAGATATTAGCTTGTACGAATATGGCCAGGTATGGAATATGGATACACTCATACTGAAAGCCATTACACTAAGCCAGTCAGCAGACTTTAAGCGTACCAATAGTTTTGAGTTCATCAATACCACAGCAGATAAAACTATGGCATGGGTTACTTATCGTCTGCAGTCAGCAATAACAAAGGATGGCAAACAGGCAACTGTACAATGGCTGGAAACAGTAGTTTTAGTTAAAGAAAGAAAACTGTGGCGGGTAAAACACCTGCATTCAACACTTATTAAACGAAGTTAAAATTTATTGTGGAGAAAGAATTTTGGCTAAAGCCAATAATGCAAAATCAAATTATCCTCCAGCCAAAGCTGGAGGCAATTTAAAAAACTGGAGATAATTTTAAAAGACAGAAGTAATTGAAAGATGTAAATAGTTTGAAATTGTATGTTGAATTGCCACACGGCTTTAGCCGGATTAAAAAATTAAAATCTATTGGCTTTAGCCGAACAAATAAAAACAAACAATAAAACAATGAAAAAAATAACAACCTTGCTCATTGCCATTTTATGTACAACCTTATTGCAGGCGCAAGACAGTGCAAACAGTAAATTTTCTTTCAGTATCCTGATTGCTATTAGGTAGAAGTGAATAATGCGGAATAGTAATAACAGCATGAGTAAATAAAATTATTTTCAGCTTAGTTTATTATCTTACAAATTCTTATCTAATTCCTTGCAAATCTGCTTTAGCCTGCCGCTAATTTTTTCCTGAAAAAAAATCAACACCAACTAACATGCAAACCCTAACTCCTGTTCAAACAAACGAAAGAGAAATTTTTATGGATGTGCTGCGTGGCTTTGCCATACTCGGTATTTTTATTGCCAACCTGGGCAGTGGCTTTACCTGGTACAGCGAAAGCGCACACTTAACCGGGCCAATGCTGTTGCCCGAATTAGATCATAAAGTAAAGTACCTGCACGAAATGTTTATTGAAGGAAAATTTTATTCCATCTTTAGTTTATTGTTTGGCTGGGGTATTGCTTTGCAGGTAAAAAGAGGAATCGCCAAAGGTATTGATGCCATACCCACCATAAAAAGAAGATTGGTATTTATGTTATTGCTGGGTGCCATTCATTTATTAATATGGCCGGGTGATATTGTTTTCTTTTATGCACTGTTAGGTTTTTTATTATTGCCTTTTAGAAAATTTTCTGACAAAACTTTATTGATAAGCGGGGCAACACTTCTTTTACTGCCCGTTGTTTTATATGCTGCTAAAATGCAATGGCCATTTTTAAATGCCCCCGCCGGAATTTTATTTGAAACAGGTGGTGCTGTTGATCATGCATTAAATAATACCAACTCCGAAGCAGATTTTAAAAATTTATTGCGTAACGGTAACTGGTGGGATGTATTTAAAGGACATGTAGCTGGTTTCTTTTTTAGATACGGCTATTTAATTTTTGTAAGCCGCATACCAAAAGTACTGGGTATGTTTTTAATTGGGTATGTGGTTGGTCGCAGCGATTTTTATAAAAATATCCTGCAGCATAAAAAAATATTGTACGGTGTAATTGCTTTTGGATTAATAGTTGGCCTGCCTGCAAATTATTACCTGGCTTATTATATGAGCTGGTACGAAGGCGATTATTTCAATTTAAAAATAAATGGTTTTTATCAAACGCTTGCTTATGCGTTGGGTGTTGTGCCATTGGCAATGGCTTATGCAGCGTTGCTAATGTTTAGTTTTAAAACCAATGCCGGTAAAAAAATATTATCCGTATTTGCGCCGGTAGGCAAAATGGCTTTTAGCAATTACATCATGCAATCGCTTATTGGCAATTTTGTTTTTTTGGGGGCCGGTTTAGGTTATTTAGAAAAAGTGGGGCCGGTTTATTTTACTCTTTTTGGCATAGCAGTATTTATTATTCAGGTAATAATTAGCACCATCTGGCTAAAATATTTTAACTACGGCCCGGTGGAGTGGCTGTGGCGAAGTGCTACTTATAAAAAATGGCAGCCAATGAAAAAACAATCTTTAAGCAGCATATAATATGGAAGAAAATAAAGAAATACGGGAAGAACAACCAGCAGAAAATATTTCTGCCGCAGGCTCCGGCGGGGAAGTTGAGCAAAGCAACATCCCGCCTTTAAGCGGCACAGCAATAATTGAAACAATAAACACAGCAAAAGAAAAGGATATGGAAGTACATCATCATACACATGCCGCACATGGAAAGAAAAACTGGAAAGCTTATTTCTGGGAATTTTTAATGTTATTCCTTGCTGTGTTTTGTGGATTTTTAGCAGAGTATCAGTTGGAGCATAAAATTGAAAGAGACCGGGAGAAGGTTTATATGCAAAACATGCTTGAAGATTTGAAAGCTGATACAGCCATATATGCAGACTACCTGGCAAGAAATGCGGTAGTACGTGATTTGTTAGATACTATTACAGTTTTAATAAAAAGACCCGACCGGAAAAAATACATCAGCAAACTTGCCTATTCTGCAAGAATCCTCACTGCCAAATGGAAGCAAATAGCCATGGTAAAGCGGACCTATGAAGACATGAAAAGTTCTGGTCATTTACGATTGATACGCAATAAAGAAGTATCTGGAAAAGTTTCCTCTTACTACAACTCTTTGTCGGAACTGGACACATACAATAATGTTGGAATGATTTGGGCAAATAATTATGCACAGGCCATGGCTAAACTATTTGATGGCGAAGATTTACTGAAAATAATTAAAGAAAAGAAAGAAATACCGTTAACCGCCGATGCAATGATTAGTGAAGACAAGATTGCCATGAACGAATTGCTGACGAGTGCCGGTTATTTTTATGGGGCTTTATCATTAAATAATATTGTAGCCGCTAATAGAAACCAAGATGCAAAAAAACTGATTGAGCTATTACAAAAAGCATATCACCTGGAATAATATTATGGAAGAAAATAAAAACATACCACTTAAGCAACCAGCAGAAAATATTCCTGCCGCAGGCCCCAGTGGGAAAGTTGAGAATAAAGAAATCTCAACTTCAATTGAAGAAATAATTTCTTCCGAAGAAAATATTTTGCCCGAAACAAAAAGAATTGAAACCACAAACACAGCAAAAGAAAACGATATGGAAGTACATCATCATGCACACAACCCGGCAGCACCACATCATAAAAAAAGCTGGAAATCTTATTTCTGGGAATTTTTAATGTTATTCCTGGCTGTGTTTTGTGGTTTTTTGGCAGAGTATCAATTGGAGCATGTAATAGAACATCAACGGGAAAAAGAATTCGCCAAAGCCTTGTACGCAGAATTGCTGGATGATTCCACAGCGGCGGCTAATAAGCTAAGCAGCCGCCTGGAAAAAGAAAAAGATATGGATTACTTAACCAGTTATTTTAGAGATAGCTCTTTAACAAATCTTCCTAAAAAATTCTATCCTGCATATACCACCAGTTTGTACCTCATCAACACCTATACTTTTGAACCGAAAGACGGCATCCTCAGCCAGCTCAAAAATTCCGGCTCTCTCCGATATTTTAAAAGCATTGTTTTGCAAAAGCTGATTGGCGACATCAGTGTTAATATAAATACTGTACGGACAAGGAATGAACAGGAGTACCAATATTTTGCCAGCCCCATCAAACCTTTTATGCTGAAATATTATGACTGGAGCTGGATAGATAGTTTACGTAAAATGGATACCACTGCCAACGTATTGGATGTAATAAATAATTACCGCCAAAGTAACCAGAACATAGAAAGCAACATCTTAAATATTGCTTCGTTCGACCGTGGCGAAGCATCCAACATGATACTGTTTTATAAACAGATGATGGTATCAACCCGAACGCTGCAGATGAAAAATTATATTCAAACCAATCATAAAATCCTAACAGTATTAAGAGAAAATTATTCTTTAAAAAATGAGTGAAAAAAATAAAAACACAGAACCGGAGCAAACAGCAGAAAATATTCCGGAAGTTGAGCAAAGCGAAACTCCAACTTCAAATGAAGAAACAATTTCTTCTGAAGAAAATATTTTGCAAGAAAAAGAAACAATTGAAACAACTAACACAGCAAAAGAAAAAGATATGGAAGTACATCACCACACCCACGCCCCACACGGAAAGAAAAACTGGAAATCGTATTTCTGGGAATTTTTAATGTTATTTCTTGCTGTGTTTTGTGGTTTTTTGGCAGAGTATAAACTGGAGCATACTATAGAACATCAACGAGCGAAAGAGTATGCACAAAGCCTTTATAAAGATTTGCAAAACGATACAGCCGATTTAAAAAAGGCAGCATTGTATGAAAACAGGGTAAATAATATCATTGACAGCCTCGTTAATTTTATAAGCAGTGCTGACTTTTCTCAAAAAGGGGGTCAATTATATTATTATATGCGGCTTGCAAGCTTAAGGTATGATGTTGACTGGAACAAAGCTACATTAAACCAACTTATCAGCTCCGGTAACCTTCGTTATTTCACCAATACGCAACTGGTAACGCAGCTAAGTAATTATAATACGATTACAAATATAATTTCCAAACAGGATGATTATATTTTTGAAAAAAGAAAAAGGGCCGTTACATACAAAGACCGGATTACAATACCTAAATACGATCAGGCCCTTGCATCAATCTCAATGGACGATGTTGCGTTAGGAAGAAAAAATACTTTAATTGATTCCATCAGGAATACAAATATGCCCGTGCAAAACAATACTGCTGATATGTTAAATGCATTTGCAAATGCCCTTCTTGATACTAAAATTAACAGGCAAAACCAGCGGACAAAATATTATCCCAAAGCGATAGAATTGGCAAATGAGATAATGGAATTATTAAAAAAAGAATATCACCTGAAATAAAAAGATTATGAACAAGCCAGTACTTAAAACAATTGCCATAAAATTTTTGATTTATATCATTATAGGTTTTTCTGTAGCATTTATATACAGGCAAATAAAAAATTAGCAATGGAAGAAAACAAAAATATAAACCCCAAACAAACGGCAGAAAATATTCCTGAAGTTGAGCACATTGAAACCCCAACTTCAAAAGAAGAAATAACTCCTTCTGAAGAAAATATTTTGCATCAAAAAGAAACAATTGAAACAACAAACACAGCAAAAGAAAACGATATGGAAGTACATCATCACACCCATGCACCTCACGGTAAAAAAAACTGGAAATCTTATTTCTGGGAGTTTTTAATGTTATTTCTTGCGGTGTTCTGCGGATTTTTGGCGGAGTATCAACTGGAGCATGTTATAGAGCATCAACGGGAAAAGCAATATATCGAATCGCTGGTTGCTGATTTAAAAAGTGACCAGGAAGTTTTATCAACACATATTGAACATGTAAAAAACGGTCTTTCCATGATGGACAGCATGATTAACATTTTGAATACTCCTGCTCAACTAAAGAACAATACCGCCAACTTATATTTTTTTGCAAGACTTGCACCAAGGCTAAGCCCACTATCAACCAACAACCGCACTTTTGAACAACTGAAGAACTCAGGTAATTTCAGGCTCATCAGGAATCTTAATACTTCAAACAAGATCATGACCTATTATGAAAAATTTCCCCTGACCCGCCTGCTGGAATCAGTTAATGAAACAGAATTTACAGAATATAAAAAAGCAGCAGCAAAAATTTTTGATCCGATGCTTTTTTTAAATTCAGAAGGACTAAATGACGAGATAAAAAGATTAAACTACAATCCGGCATTACGCACAACTGACAATGAATTATTACGGGAGTTTTCCATTTTTGCAGTGTATATGCATGGCACAAAAAAAGGAATGCTTACAAATGATGAAATATTAAAAATAACCGGGGCGGAATTAATTGCATACTTACAAAAAGAATATCACCTTGAATAAAAAATATCATTATGCAACAAACATTAACTGCAAACTCCAAAAGAATTGAAACAATCGACCTGCTTCGTGGCCTGGTCATGATCATCATGGCCCTCGATCATACCAGGGATTATTTTCACAGTGTAGCCAATGTCAACGATCCGCTTGACCTGGCAACCACCACGCCGTTTCTTTATTTTACCCGCTGGATTACTCATTTTTGTGCGCCCACTTTTGTTTTTCTATCCGGTGTATCGGCCTGGTTGCAGAGCCGCCGCAAAACAAAAAAAGAACTCAGCCGCTTTTTAATAACCCGTGGTCTCTGGCTTGTTTTTATGGAGGTTGCAGTGATCGGCCTGGCCATAACGTCTGATATACATTATGGGTTTTTCTTTTTACAAACTATCTGGTCTATCGGCATCAGTATGATCATACTCGGCCTTGTTATCTGGCTTCCTTTTAATGCAATACTGGCAATTGGTTTACTGATTGTATTGGGACATAACAGTGTTGACTTTGCAGAAGCAAGCCGCAATGGAAATGTTC
>NZ_JANPCM010000468.1:0-3644 GCF_031430955.1 Ferruginibacter sp. | reverse complement strand
CCATCGGCACATTTTAATGTTTCACAATTACATTTAACCATCAAGGCCGCAGAAGTTATAACTAATTCAGATTGTATTATTATTGCGGTTCCCTCAGCATACGCCACAGATGTTTTACAGGGGCTGGATAAAAAAATATTTGAAGGAAAAAAAATCATCTCTGCTATAAAAGGTATTTTACCCGGGCAAAATTTATTGCTGAACGATTATTTGCAAAAAGAATTTAATGTTGAACTTAAAAATTACTTTGCGGTATTGGGCCCATGCCATGCCGAAGAAGTAGCAGCAGAAAAATTATCTTATTTAACTTTTTCGGGAGTTGATGAAGTGATGACGGCAGGATTGTCAACGTATTTTAAAAATGATTATCTCAACACAATTTGTAATAATGATATTTATGGTGTGCAGTATGCCGCTATTTTAAAAAATATTTATGCAGTAGGTTCGGGCATTGCACATGGTTTAGATTATGGCGACAATTTTTTAAGTGTGCTAATTGCTAACAGCGCCGATGAAATGGCAGGTTTTCTTCGTGAACTTGGAGTAAAAAATATACAGGTAGGTTCTATCGACCATCACCCAACCACCAACCACCAACCACCAACTACAAACTATGCCGCTTCGGTTTATCTTGGCGATTTATTAGTAACCTGCTATTCGCTTCACAGCCGCAACCGTTCATTTGGAAATATCATCGGTAAAGGACATTCTGTAAAAACTGCTCAGTTAGAAATGAGTATGGTGGCAGAAGGCTATAATGCCAGTAAATGTATGCATATCATTAACCAAAATGTTAAAGCCGATATGCCCATTGCCGAAACGATCTATAAAATTTTGTGGGAAAATTTGCCTGCAGCCGAAGGATTTAACGAAATTGAAGCAACGCTGGTGTAAATTTGTTTTAACTTTACAGTAGAAAATAAAATGATGCCATTCTCTTTTTCAAATATCAGCAGTACTGCAATAATCGCAATGATTATTTATCTGTCTGTTGCTGAGCTGATAAAGTATTTTAAAAGGCGTTCTCATTCTTAATCCTTTTTAGGGGATAGAAGTAAAAAACAGATCCGCAGCAATTCCATCAGCAAATAACTTTCCTTCTTTAGTTAAAATAATTTTTTCGTTTTCAATTTTTAATTTTCCAGTCTCTTTATATTTGCTGCTTGCATCTTGAATTTGGCAGCTTGCAATTTTACCATATTTTGTACTTATATACTTTGTATCAATTCCCTCTATCGTTCTTAAAGCTGTCATAATATATTCATTCAACTGTTGAGTGGCAGTTAAAATTTCTTCTTCAAAAGGAATAATATTTTTTTGTAAAGATTGAATGTACAATGCATTGTTTGCAATATTCCATCTTCGCTTGGGTGAATCACCCTGTGGAAAATAAGAGTGTGCCGATGGCCCAAAGCCATAATAGCTTGCGCCGCTCCAGTAACTGCTGTTATGCTTACTCCTTAAACCAGGCTTTGCAAAATTACTTATTTCATAATGTTCGTATCCGGCTTCGCTCATCCAATCCATTAATAACAAAAATTGCCGGGCTTGTTTTTCTGCATCAACAGGCGCTTTCTTTTTTAAAGCAATCATTTTATCTAAAGCAGTTTTAGGCTCTACAGTTAATGCATAGCAACTGATATGCGGAATATTTTTTTCAATAACAGTTTGTACATTTTTTTTCCAATCATCATCACTCAATAAAGGGGAACCATAAATTAAATCAACAGAAAAATTAGTAAATCCTGCAGTTGTAATTTTATCAATACAAATTAATGAGTCTGCTGCTGTATGTGCCCGGTTCATCCATTTCAATTCTTCTTCAATAAAACTTTGTATGCCCACGCTCAGCCGGTTTATGCCAATAGTTTTCCATTCCTGTAGTTTTAAATTGGTAATATCATCGGGGTTAGCTTCTAAAGTAATTTCAATATCAGTTGCAAAAACAAAACGTTTATGCAAAGCATCAAAAATTATTTTTAAATCATCAATACCTAAAATACTGGGTGTGCCGCCACCAAAATAGAGTGTATTAATAATTTCTTTATCCACCTCCGCAGAAATCTTTTCAATGTTCTTCTCCATTTCCCTCCCCCCGGGGGAGGATAGGAGGGACTTTATTTCCTTCACCAACGCAATAAGCAGCTCGTCTTTTTGTTTTAAAGAAGTAGAAAAATGAAAATTACAATAATTACAAGCCTGCTTGCAAAATGGAATATGTATATAGATGCCTGACAAATATTTTAGATTGTAGATTTTAGATTTTAGATTTGAATATTAATGACCAGTTTTAAAAAAGTGTTACAACCCCATTTATTACTTGCAATTATTTGCAACTGTATAATAATGCCTTTTGCATTCAGCCAGCAACCAGCAGAAAAAAATAAACAGTATCAATTAAATATTCATTTTGTTGACAAAGATACCAGCTTTAATGCGCAAGCTTTAAAATTGCAAACAACTTTTACTAATTCCATTCAATGCCATACATACATTAATAATCTGCCGGCTTTGTTAAGCACTAAAGGTTATCCAACGGCTTCTGTTGACAGTGTTTGGGAAGATACAGCATCGGCAGGCATTAATCTTTTTTTAGGCAAACAATACCAATGGATAAAATTATTGCCCGACAGTATTGAAAAAAAAGCGCTTGACCAGAGTGGCTTTTTTGAAAAAAACTTTACTAAAAAATTGCTCAACATGCAGCAATTGCAAACTATACAGTTTAGAGTTTTAAATTATTATGAAAATAATGGTTACCCCTTTGCACAGGTTTTTTTAGATAGTGTGCGTTTAGAAGAAGATAAAATAAATGCTTTGCTTAAAGTTAAAAAAGGGCCATTGTATCATCTGGACAGTATTAGGGTTTTTGGCAAAGTAAAAATTTCTAAAAAATTTCTAAATCATTATTTAAACATAGCCAATGGCAGCCATTATAATAAACAAAATTTGGAGCAGGTAAGTAATAAAATTTTAGAACTGCCTTACCTGCAGGAAGCAGCACCAAATGATATAAGTATGCTGGGTAGTGGCTCGTTGCTTAATCTTTACCTTGCGCCTAAAAAAAGCAGCCAGTTTAATTTTTTAATTGGCATTTTACCCAATGCAGGCCAGGCAGGCAAAGTACAATTGACTGCCGATGTAAATCTTAATTTAAAAAACGTACTCGGTAGCGGCGAAAGCATTTTATTTAACTGGCAGCAATTACAAAAACAATCGCCCCGGTTAAATTTAGGTTACCAGCAACCGTATATTTTTAATTCTAATTTTGGTTTCGATTTTTTATTCGATCTTTTTAAAAAAGATTCTACTTTTTTACAGGTTAACGGGCAGGTGGGTTTGCAATATCTTTTATCAGCCAATCAGTCGGGTAAATTTTTTGTACAGGGGCAAAACAGTTTTTTGCTGGCAAACGGTGTAGATACCAACCAGGTAAAAGCTACTAAAAAATTACCTGTAAATATTGATGTTAGTGCTGTAAATTTTGGTATTGATTACGAATGGATAAAAACAGATTACCGCTTAAAGTTGTAACACCGGATATTTCATATATGCCCGGAGTAAGTGTTTCGCCATTGCCAAGCAAAGGTGCATGTGTGGTAGAAGTTGGAATTGCAGTGTTAAGCTGATTATAAGCAAGTAAC
>NZ_JANPCM010000467.1:0-1540 GCF_031430955.1 Ferruginibacter sp. | reverse complement strand
ATGTGCAGCAATAAGTGCGTATTATTATTTCAGGATAATACAGGCCATGTATTTTAAAGAAAATAATGATGCCACGGTGCAGGAATGGGATGTAACCCCAGCTTTTAAAATATTGCTTTTAATAACTGCTGCACTAATCATTGTTTTAGGCGTTAAGCCCGATTTAATTATTGACTGGCTGTATTTGTAATTTTTTAATTTATTATCGCTGCCCGAATTTGAAACCCAAATTCCAAATTACTAATTCCCAACCTGCCTGCCGGCAGTCAGGTTCCCTTTCTCATACCATTCATAAAAGTTTTCTCCTGTCATTTCTTTTCTGTTGTTAACTTTAGGGTTAATACAATGCAATGACTTTTAAAGACACCATTAAACTTTCGTGGCGCAACATCAGCAGTAACCGTTTAAGAACGGGCATTACAGTGGCTATTATTGCATTGGGTATTTGTGCATTAATATGGTTTTTAACTTCTTTAAAAGCGGCTAGTAACAGTCTTACCAATAGTTTTTCTACTATGGGAGCCAATGCTTTTAGTGTAAGGTATAAAGACAGGAATATCCGTTTTGGTGGTGGCGGCCAGCGTGATGTTGAAAAAACAAGTAAGTCGGCTTTAAAAGAAAAAAAATCTAACACCGGAAAGATTATTACTTACGAGCAGGCAAAAGAATTTAAAGAGCGGTATCCTTTTCCGGCATTAGTGGGTTTGGCTATAAGGGGCGCAGGAAGTATTGTGGTAAATAACGAAAAGAAAAAAACAAATCCTGATATAAACGTTACCGGCGGCGATGAAAATTACCTGGAATTAAACGGTTACAAAATCGCTTATGGCAGAAACTTTACCCCTGCCGATATTGAATCGGGAAGAAATGTTTGTGTTATAGGCAGTGGTGTTGCAGAAAAATTATATCCCGAAAATCCTTCAAAAGCAGTAGATAAAGTTATTACTGTAGATCATAATCCTTATCGTGTGCTTGCGGTGCTGGAAGATAAAGGCTCCAGTGCTTTTTTTAATACCGGCAAAGTGGTCATTACTTCTTACAATAATATCAGGCGTTTGTATGCTACACAAACATCCTCTTTTGTAATAGCTGTAATGGTTAGTGATATAAATTTAATTGATGTTGCTGTTGGTGAAGCCAAGGGCGCTTTCAGGCCAATAAGAAAATTGGATGTAAAAGAAGAAGATAATTTTTATATTGATAAAAGCGACAGTATTGCAGCATCGCTGATAAATAATTTGGGCTTTTTAGAAAAAGGGATAATTGGCGTGGCATTAATTACTTTACTGGCATCCTCAATTGGATTAATGAATATTATGCTGGTGGCTGTAAACGAAAGAACAAAGGAAATTGGTTTGATAAAAGCTTTGGGTGGCACAAAAAAAGACATCCGCAACCAGTTTTTGTGGGAATCAATCTTAATTAGTTTACTGGGCGCCGTTGTAGGAATTATTGTTGGAATTCTTTTAGGTAATTTGATCGCCATGTTTTTAAAATCAGGATTAGTATTACTTTGGGGATGGATAATTGGCGGAATAGT
>NZ_JANPCM010000466.1:0-7946 GCF_031430955.1 Ferruginibacter sp. | reverse complement strand
CTGGAAGTAGGTTTTGTTAGTACCTAAAAACTGCAGTTTGCTTTTTGCAAATTCTGCCGCAATAAAGTCTGCCGCTTTATCAATACCCGGTGTAAATGTTTTGCGGCCATGCATATCATCTGCTGAAAGTATTTTTTCAATACGTTCCACTTCAACAGCATTTATTATTTTATCAATATTTTGTGCAAAACAAAGCAGGCATACAAAGCCTGCTGAAACAGTTAAAAATATTTTCTTCATTATAAATTTTTCATTATTAATTATGCACTCTTAAAGGCTCATCATCTCTTTAAATTTAACCGCCTGCCTGCGGCTGACTTCAATTTTTTCGCCGCCATGCAGTTCTAATAAAAGGCCGCCATTAAAATAAGGTTCTATTTTTTCTATCATGCGCAGGTTTACAATATGTTTGCGGTTGGCCCGGAAAAATACTTTTTCATCCAATCTTTCTTCCAGTGCATTTAAAGATTTTAAGATAAGCGGCTTGTTAGTACCAAAAAATACTTTGGCATAATTGCCTACGCTTTCAAACAAACGCACTTCGCCTAATTTTACAAACCAGCAGCGTTCGCCATCTTTTACAAACACCTGGTCGGCCTCGGTAAGCATGCCACGGTTAATGCCGGCCATAGTTGCAGCCATTTCTTTTTCATCGGCCTGCTGCAATTTTTGTAAAGCATCAGCTAAGCGTTTAGGCTCCACCGGTTTCATTAGATAATCTAAAGCATTAACTTCAAAAGCTTTTAAAGCATATTCATCGTAAGCGGTAGTAAAAATTACATGCGGTGCCTTTTCCAGTTCGGTAAGCATATCAAAACCGGTTTTACCCGGCATCTGTATATCTAAAAAAATCAGATCGGGAGAAAGGTTTTCAATCTTTTCTAAACCCTCTGCAGCATTCGCAGCCTCACCAATTACCTCTATTTCCGGAAAATCGAGTAACAGTTTTTTTAATTCATTTCTTGCCAAACGTTCATCGTCAATAATTACAGCTCTCTGCATAGTGTGTTTGCTTTTATGTTCAAAAATTTAAATGGTAGCCGGCATAGTTACTTTACTCTCCACCATATTAGTGCCAATATTTTTTATTTCAAAATGTGCTTTGCCCTGGTACATTAAATTTAAACGGTCCTGTGTACTTTTAATACCAAAACCATCGCCATTTCTATTGCCGTTAAGCTGCCCGGTATTTTGTACCGATAATTCCAGGTTATCGCCTTTAAAATCGGCTGCAATACGAACCACACCACCATCTATTAATTTACTGATGCCATGTTTAATGGAATTTTCTACAAGGGTTTGCAGCATCATTGGCGGTACCGGCTGGCTGAGCGTATCTTTATCAATATCCATTTCAACCTGCAGCCTTTCTTCAAAACGCATGTGCTCTAAAGCAAGATAATCTTTTACAATATCCAGTTCTTTTTCTAAGGTAACTGTCTCTGATTTTTCGGCCTGCATGCTGCTGCGTAAAATATTACTCAGTTCGGTAATGGCTCTTCTCGCCCTTTCCGGATTTTCGTCCACCAATGCCCTTATACTGTTAAGCGAATTAAAAATAAAATGGGGATTGATGTGTGATTTTATAGTTTTTAATTCCAGTTCTTTAACAGTGCTTTCTAATTTTAAACGGTCAATCTGGTCCCTTCTGTTTTTATCAACATAATGATAAACGATATAAATTAAAAACCAAAGTGCAAGCAATAATAAATTTTGATAAATGCCCAGCAGTTCAGATTTGTCTTCAAACTTCCATTCTCCTTTGCTGTTTCTGTACCAACCCGTAGTTTTTTTTATGTCGGATATGGTTTTAATATTTACAGAATCTTTAAGTGGTGTATTGCTGTAATAAGTTACTTTATCCAAGCCTGCACTGGCTTCTGTTTTTTTGGCTTTTTCTAATTTATATTTTTGAATATAATTATCAAACGAATAAGCGGTATTATGTTCTATTGCATTACCACCATAAAATAATAAAAGGCTGGTGGCCCCAATGCCAATGATAAAAATTATCCAGATTTTATTGAAAGAAAATTTAAGCCAGTTGGTTCTTTTAATTATCGTTCTTAAAATATGAGTTGATATAATACCTGAGACTAAAAAAATAGCAAGACTGATAAGATATTCGTTTTGGCCACCATGTTGTGCAAACTGCTCGGCAAAAACCACCAGGTTAAAATAGATATGGATAAGGCCAAAAATGCCCCATCCTATAATCTGGCACAACCAATATCTTACATTTACTTTACCCATAGTGCAAATCTAAAGGCCAAGATAGTGAAATTACGGTGTGTTTTGATTAATGGCTATATGGTGTTGTGGGAGGTTGTGTTGACAACCACATCAATAAAACCTTGCATTTGTAATATTTTTCATCAACTTGTGTAACCCTTTAACCTCAGCACCAACTTCAATTGCAAGTGCTAAAGGTTATGGTCCCGAGTGGCCAATTGCTGATAACACAACTGCAGAAGGAAGGGCTCAAAACCGCAGGGTTGCGGTTAATGCAAAATCAAAATAAATAGTTGAAGCATAAGGGAAATAAAAGCCTCCGTTTTTTAGCGGAGGTTTTTTTACGTACTATTTTTCAAAAACTTTTAAGCCTTTGTTACTAATAAAATTGATTACGCATTAAATGCTGCTGCAAATTCTTTTACAAAATTTTCTAATTTTATTGTACTCAATACCGGACGATTTTTCCAGTAATCTTCCTGCATTTTACCTTCTCTTAAAGCCTTGCCCATAGTGGTATACGCTTCTGCCATGGTTTCTGTAAGTCCTGCACCTTTCATTCCTTCCATCGTTTGCTCATCGGTAAATGCAACCCAGGGAATACCGGGTTTACCAATAGCAGTACTTAAAGCAGCAGCAATTTCTGCACCTGTCTTTTCATCACCGGCTATATATCTAACAGAAAAACCTGTAAAGTTTAAAGCCAGTAACTCTTCGGCAGCAGCAGCTGCAATATCGCTGGTATGCACCAGCACTAATTTTTCATCATTGCTGCCAAAATTTCCTCCAGTAATATTCATTCCTTTTATCAATGGTATCATTGCAAAAAGATTGTACATAAAATAAGAAGGCCTTAAAAATTTTGCATTAACACCATTTTGTTTTTTCAGTAAGTCTTCAAAATCTGCAAGCCCATCAACAGGGCCGGCTCCATTACCCATATGTGCGCCAATGCTGCTGAGCACCACTACATTTTTTATTGCATTAGCTGTAATAGCAGCCACATAATTTCTTGCTACTGTGTTTTGATAATGCCTGAAATTTTCTGTTGCAAAATTAGGCGGTATCATAGCATACACTGCATCAGCACCTGCAAAAGCCTGCAATAAAAAATCAGCATCTTCTACCGATCCTACGGCTGCTTTTGCTCCTTTACTTACTAATGATTGTAATTTTTCTGCATTACGGCCAACAACAGTTACATCGTGGCCTGCACTTAATAATTTTTCTGCTAATGGAGAAGAGATATGTCCTGCTCCCCCGGTGATTACGTACTTCATAATTGGTTTGTTTTATTGTTTGTTAATTTATATTTGTATGTACAAATGTTGAGGTAAAAAAATATTAACTCAGTTTATCTGTTAATTTATTAATGTTTTGCACCATTCTGCTACTTTCATCTGCACCTAAAATGTCGGTATAGGTTTTATAGAAATCTCCCATACAATTTTTCATTTTAGGTAACAGCTCCTTACCTTTTGGTGTAGCATAAACGTTAGTAATTTTACCTTCTGCCGTACGTACCAGCAGTTTTTTATCTTCTAATTTTTCTATCAGCCTTGTTATGGTACTTGGGGTAAGTTGCATTTCATCTGCAATACAACCAGGTTGTACGCCAGGGTTTTCCAGTACCATCATCAATAAATAGGCGTGGCTGGGGGCAAGATCTATCTTCTTCCAGTTTTCTACTGCAATTTTCTCTATTTTTCTTGCCAATGCATTAGCAGAAAAATAAAGACATTTATTAAAACGGCTGTTAGATGATTTCATTTGCAACACAAAGGTAAAGTATTATCATTTGTATATACAAATAAAAAGAGGATTTATTTTTAGTGCCGCCGTTATTTTGTTATTTTTACCCCATGGCAAATCCTAATTTAAATAGTGAGGCAACTGGTGCAGATAAAGAATTTGAAAACACGATCAGGCCATCTGCTATAAATGATTTTAGTGGCCAGCCGCAGATTATAGAAAATATTACCATTTTTATTAAGGCTGCTAAAATGAGGGGTGAGGCGCTGGATCATATTTTATTTCATGGCCCGCCGGGTTTGGGTAAAACAACTTTAAGCAGAATTGTAGCCAACGAATTAGGTGTAAGCATTAAAGAAACCAGCGGCCCGGTAATTGAAAAGCCCGGCGACCTTGCAGGTTTGCTTACTAATTTAGAAGCAAACGATGTTTTGTTTATTGATGAGATACACCGCCTGAGTACAGTTGTAGAAGAATATTTGTATGCAGCTATGGAAGATTACCGCATTGATATTATGATCGACAGCGGCCCCAATGCAAGAAGTGTACAACTCAATTTAAATCCGTTTACATTAATTGGTGCTACCACAAGAAGTGGTTTATTAACTGCACCGTTGCTTAGCAGGTTTGGAATAAAATCAAGATTAGAATATTACGATGCGGTTACTTTAAAAAATATTATTCTCCGCTCTTCAAAAATACTGGGTACAAAAATTACTAGCGATGCGGCTGCAGAAATATCGGGCCGCAGCCGTGGCACACCACGTATTGCTAATGGTTTATTAAGAAGGGTGAGGGATTTTGCACAAGTAATTGGCAATGGCGTTATCGATTTGGGCATTACAGAACATTCACTTAAGGCATTAAATGTAGATGCTTATGGATTAGATGAAATGGACAACAGGATATTATCTACCATAATAGAAAAATTTAAAGGTGGGCCTGTAGGCATCACAACAATTGCCACAGCTGTGGGTGAAGAACCAGGGACTATTGAAGAAGTGTACGAACCGTTTTTAATACAGGAAGGATTTTTGCAACGTACTGCAAGAGGAAGAGAAGCTACAGAAAAAGCGTATAAGCATTTAGGGAAAACACAACCCAATTCTCCCAACACTTTATTTTCATAAAAAGAGTTGTTCAAAATAAGAACAACTCTTTAATAATTTCGCCCCTTTATGAGATGGGGTTCTTATTCAGAAACCACTAACCTGAAACCATTACCGTGAATATTTACAATTTCAATTTTAGGATCTTCTTTTAAATATTTACGCAATTTGGCAATGTACACATCCATACTTCTGCCATTAAAATACGTATCACTTCCCCATATTTTTTTCAATGCAATTTCACGGCTCAGTAAATCATTTTTGTATTCACTCAGCATTTTTAGCAACTCATTTTCTTTAGGCGATAACACCTGCACTTTACCAGCAATCGTTAATTCACGCAGGCGGGGATTAAAATGATAATTGCCCAAATCAAATTCTGCATTTACTTCTTCACGGTGCATTTCTTCGTTGCGTTTTAAAATAGCTTTTATTTTATGCAGCAGCACTTCACTGTCAAAAGGTTTAGTGATATAATCATCGGCACCCAGTTTATAACCCTGTATAATATCGTCCTTCATTGTTTTTGCGCTGAGGAAAAATAAGGGCACATCGGGATTTACATCACGTATTTCTTCTCCCAATGTAAAGCCATCCATATTGGGCATCATTACATCCAGCAAACAAATGTCAAATTTCTCCCGCTGAAAAGCCGCTAAGCCCAGCCGTCCGTCACGCTCTAATATTACGTCGTAATCGTTTAATTCTAAATAATTTTTTAATACCATGCCAAGGTTGGTATCGTCTTCGCAAAGTAATATTTTGGGTTTTACTGATTCCATGTTTTATTAGTTTAATAGCAAATAAAATTAATTCATTTTTGGTACAGCGAATATAGTGCCTAATTTTTTGTTAAAGGTAGAATTGTTGCCCGCAGATTACGCTGATATAGCTGAAAAGAGATTTGCCTGCGGAAAAATGGGGTTACCACGGATTACACAGATTTACACGGATTTTTTTTGCCTCATGTAGATTGATGCAATTTTTCCATCTGCGTAATCAGCGGGCATATTTTTTATCCGTTAGCGTTTTTAAAAAGGCAATTAAATCTTTCTTTTCCTTTTCAGTTAAGCCAAGCGGTTGTTTTAAATCATCATCAATATTGATGGAGTTAGATACAATTTTTGCCGGATCGTTATAATACTCCACCACTTCTTCCAAAGTTTTAAACATGCCGTTGTGCATGTAAGGTGCAGTTACTGCAATATTGCGTAAGCCGGGAGTTTTAAATTTTCCTTTATCCGTTTCTTTTTGGGTGATATTGTATAAGCCGGCATCTTTTAAATCTTTTGCATTGTACAAGCCAATATTTTTAAATTCGTCGGTAGTAAAATCTTCCATACGGTGGCAGTTAAAACATTTTGATTTATTACCAATAAATAGCTGCCTGCCACGCTCCTCTGAGGCTGATAATTTTTTAATATTATTGCTCCAGTCATCAAACTTACTGTCAACGGTTTCTAAAGTTTGCTCGTAAGCCGCAAAGGCTGCCGATAAATTTTTTGCGTTAGGCTGTTGCTTAAATATTTTTTGAAAAAGATTTTTATATTCTTTGCTTTCGTTTAATCTTTTAACCGCTTCATCAATGGGCAACCCCATCTCATCGGGGTTTTGTATGGGCATCAGCGATTGCTCCTGCAAGGTTACCGCTCTGCCGTCCCAAAAAAAATACGGCCGGTTTTTCATGTTTAAAACTGATGGGGTATTTCTTGCCTTTAGCTTTTCATTAATTCCTGTACTGAACGCAGCAGTATCTGCAAATGCATACGCAGGTTTGTGGCAACTGGCACAGCTTACAGAAAAATCTAACGATAATATTTTTTCGGAAAACAATTTTTTGCCAAGAGCAGCTTTAGTTTTTATGTCTGCATTTTTTTGCTGAAAAGATGAACTGACAATAAAGAGCGTTATTGCAGTTAAAAAAAGAATATAAAAAGGCTTTTTCATTTCTGCAAAATTAACAGGAACTGGCTGAAAAATGATTTTATTCATGTCAATTACAGGTTGTACCTTTCAAAAAATTATAAACAATGCCCAGTAAAGAAGCTTTTATTCAGGCCATAAAAGATGGCTACACTTTTAAAGGAGAATCAGTAAAAATTGGTTGTGCTGTTTTAGATGGCGAAGTGGTTGCCGAAGCAGTTGTCAATCTTCCCTTAAAAACAATGAACCGCCACGGTTTAATTGCCGGTGCTACCGGTACAGGTAAAACCAAAACCCTGCAAATGATCAGCGAGTTTTTAAGCTATAACAGTGTACCGGTTTTATTGATGGATATTAAAGGCGATTTAAGTGGCATTGCTGCCGAGGGTGCTGCCAACGATAAAGTAAAAGATCGCTACGCTAAACTTAGCATGGAGTATAAACCTGCGCTATTCCCTGCTGAACTAATGACTTTAACCGGGCAAAAAGGTGTTCATTTAAAGGCCACCGTTAGTGAGTTTGGGCCGGTGCTGTTAAGTAAAATTTTAGGGTTAAATGATACGCAGGGTGGCGTGGTAGCCATGATTTTTAAATATTGTGATGATACAAAATTGCCATTACTCGATTTAAAAGATTTTATTAAAGTGCTGCAATATATTGGCGATGAAGGAAAAGCTGAAATTGAAAAAACATACGGTAAAATATCTACCACCAGTACGGGAACAATTTTGCGTAAAGTAATTGAACTGCAGCAGCAGGGTGCAGATATTTTCTTTGGCGAAAAAAGTTTTGAGGTAGATGATTTAATGCGCATGAGTGATGATGGAAGGGGAATGATAAATGTATTACGGGTGACCGATTTGCAGGATAAGCCTAAATTATTTTCCACCTTTATGCTGCAGATGCTGGCAGAATTATATGCCAGCTGCC
>NZ_JANPCM010000465.1:0-1540 GCF_031430955.1 Ferruginibacter sp. | reverse complement strand
TGTATGGAATGGCTATGAAAAAAGATTACAAAAAGGTAATGATTTAGGAGAAAGAATGATAAATGCCTTTGAAGAATTATTTAATCTTGGTTTTGAGAAAGTTTGCATAATAGGAAGCGATTGTTATGAATTAACCAGCCCTGTTATTGAAGAAGCTTTCGAAAATTTACAAACCTGTAAAACAGTAATTGGGCCTGCAGGTGATGGAGGATATTATTTACTGGGCATGCAACATCCCTTTAAAGATTTATTTAGTAATATAGAATGGAGTACAGAAAACGTTTTTATTGAAACCATAAATAAAATAAATACGCAAAGTTTAACCTGTCATTTGCTTACTTCCCTTAATGATATTGATGAAGAAAAAGACCTGCGTCAATCTTCAATTGCTTATTTTCTGGATAAATAATTATCTTCCCCTTTAAATAAGGAAGTATTGCTGTATTCATTTGTAAAAATAATTGCCCGCCTTGCAATAAAAATTTATTGCAGAAATATTACTATTAATAAAAAAGAAATATTACAACAGAACGGTCCTTTATTACTTGCCGTAAATCATCCCAACTCTTTTTTAGACGCTATAATTTTTTGCACCCTGTTTGACAGACCAGTTTATTCATTGGCAAGGGGCGATGCATTTAAAAAAACATTTGCTGCAAAAATTTTATACAGTTTTAAAATTTTACCCGTGTACCGTGTTAGTGAAGGCGTAGAAAATTTAGAAGAGAATTATAAAACTTTTGAAGAATGTAAAAAGATTTTTAAGCAAAACGGCATTGTATTAATTTTTAGCGAGGGCAGGTGTATTAACGAGTGGCATTTACGGCCGCTGAAAAAAGGGACAGCCCGTTTAGCCATCAGCAGCTGGCAGGATGGAATAGATCTTAAAGTATTGCCTGTTGCTATCAACTACAGTTCTTTTAAAAAATTTGGTAAAAATGTAAAAATATTTTTTGGCAATTTTATCACAGCAACAAGTATAAATTTAAGCGCTACCGATGGTAAAGCAATAAACAGCTTTAATACTATTTTAGAAGAGGAGTTAAAATCCTTTGTTTTTGAAATTAAATTACATGATAAAGAAGCACTGCAAAAAAACTTTTACATTCCGCAATCATTAATAAAAAAAATATCATTAGCACTTCCTGCTGCTGCTGGTTTTATTATTCATGCCCCTTTTTATTATGCCGTAAAATTGCTGGGCAATACCTTAATAAAAGAAGAGGGACATTTTGACAGTAAAATGGTAGGCCTGTTATTTTTTTTATACCCACTATACCTGCTAACGCTTTTTGTAATTTGCTTTGTTGTAACAGATAATTGGTGGAGTATTTTATTAATGCTGATTACCCCCTTTGCAGCATGGAGTTATGTTCAATTAAAAGAACAGCTGGATTAATTATTTTACCCTGCTAAAGCGTAAACATTTAACCACCCAGTTGGGTAAACAATTTGCAGGATCTCGTTTTTTTAAGTTAAGGTACAAACCCATTTTTTTTGCCACTGGTACTTTATGTGTTTCCACATATTCTATCAAAGT
>NZ_JANPCM010000464.1:0-17368 GCF_031430955.1 Ferruginibacter sp. | reverse complement strand
GAACGAGCTGAAAGATCTGTTTGAACATACCATAAATAATTCTGTTCAAAAAGAGTTCATAGATATTAATGTAATTAAAAAATGTTTTCAGTTACATGTAGAAAAAAATATTGATCATTCATCAAAACTGTGGGCATTTTTGTGTTTAGAATTAAGTTACAAGTACCTGTCTGGAATTGAATAAACAATGATATTTAATTTAACGATAAATTTTAATTATAAAAAATGAGCAGCATATTAAAAAATATTGCAAGCCTGCTCCCCGATAATATTGTTTTTGGTGAGTCGTTTCGTACTGCACAAAAAATACTTACAAGTTTTAATGAATCAAAAGATAAAATTGATTTTGTACAATCTTATCAAAATGAAAAGCTCAGTAATATTTTTGAAATAGCTGCTAAAACATCTTTCTATAATCATTTAAATAATTCTACTGCTACAATAGATAAACTCCCTTTTATAAATAAAGAAACTGTGCTGGCATCTTTTAATGAAATGCTGGTATCAAAATCAGGTGCAGATTATGTTACAACAGGGGGTACATCCGGTAAACCCTTAGGTTTTTTTATAAATAAAAACCGAAAAGGCTTTGAATGGTTTTGGATGACAAATAATTGGGCAAAAGTGGGTTTTACCCTTTCAGATTACAGGGCTGTTTTAAGAAACCATAAATTAAACGGTAAACAATATACAGTTGATCCATTATTAAAAGAATATCACTACAATAATTTTTCACTTACCCCCGAATATTTAGATTTTATTATAGAACACATTAACAGCCGGCAAATAAAATTTTTACATGCTTACCCAAGTGCTGCATATATATTTGCAAACCATTTACATAAAACTAATAAAAAAACAACGCTGAAAATTTTTTTGTGCGGCAGCGAAAACGCATTGCCTTATCAAAAAGAACTTATACAGGCAAAATTAAATTTAAGGATGTACACCTGGTTTGGCCATAGCGAAAAATTAATACTTGCAGGGGAAAATACTGAATGTGAAAATTATCATTCAAATCCATTTTATGGTTATACAGAGATTATTGATATTGATGATAAGCCGCTAACAACACCAGGATCAACTGGGGAATTAACAGGCACAGGTTTTATAAATACAAAAATGCCATTTATAAGATACCGTACTGGGGACTTTGCTGAATTTGTTGGGAACACTTGCCCAGATTGCGGCCATATTGGTGTAACATTTAAAAATGTAAAAGGCAGATGGCATGGTGATAAAATTTATAAATCAGATGATTCAATAATTACTACCACTGCATTAAACCTGCATAATGATATTTATAATTACATAAAAAATGTACAATATTGCCAAACAGAAAAAGGTAAATTAACAGTAAGGGTAGTGCCGGAAAATAATTTTACACCAGCAGTAAAAGAAAAATTATTTAACGAATTAATGTTAAAAGTTGGGCAAGGGTTATCGATTGAAATTGTGGAAGTGGATAAAGTAGAATATACAGCTAACAATAAATTTCAACTCTTAATTCAAAAAGTGAAATAATCATTTTACCTGTAAATAATAGCGGGTAATATTTTTAAGAAATAAAATGAAAACTTTTTCGCAGTTAAAGAAAAATTTAAAGAACGACTTTAGTAATTTAAAAACTATTAAGGTTGCAGTGTTGGGTGATACGGCAACACAGTTTCTTATACAGGCATTACGTGGCACAGGTTACGATGAAGGTTTTGATTTACAAATTTGGGAGGCAGATTTTAACCAGATTGAGAGACAGGTATTTGATCCTTCTTCGGAATTGTATGAATTAAAACCTGAACTTATAATTGTGTTTCACTCCACCCATAAATTACTGGGCAAGTATAACAAATTAAAACCTGAGGCATACAGCAGTTTAACCAATAGCCAAATTGAATTAATAGAAAATGTTTGCAATACCCTTAATGCAAATCTCAACACTAAAATAATTTATTATAATTATCCCGAAATTGAAGATGCTGTTTTTGGTAATTATGCCAACAAAGTAGAATCATCATTTTTATTTCAGTTGCGTAAACTTAATTACGAGCTGATGTTGCTGGCAACACGCCAACCCAATTTTTACATTACTGATATTGCCGCTGTACAAAACCAGGTGGGCAAAAGCGCATTTTTTCAACCCTCTATTTATATTAATACCGAAATGGTGTTAAGTATTGATGTGCTGCCCGATGTTGCTGCAAGAACAGTAGCCGTAATTGCAGCCTTAAACGGTAAGTTTAAAAAATGTGTGATCCTGGATTTGGATAATACAACATGGGGAGGGATAATTGGAGACGATGGTTTAGAAAATATTCAACTGGGTACCTTAGGCATAGGAAAAGCTTTTACAGAATTTCAGTACTGGATAAAAAAATTAAAAAACCGCGGCATTATACTGGCTGTGTGCAGTAAAAATACAGAGTCTGTTGCAAAAGAGCCTTTTGAAAAACATCCTGACATGGTGTTACGTTTGGATGATATTGCCGTTTTTATTGCCAACTGGGAAAACAAAGCCGATAACATCCGCCAGATACAAAGCATTTTAAATATTGGATTTGATTCGATGGTTTTTTTAGATGACAATCCTTTTGAAAGAAATATGGTAAGAGAAAATATTCCGGGCATTACGGTGCCGGAATTACCCGAAGACCCGGCAGATTACCTGGAATATTTATACCCTTTAAATCTTTTTGAAACAACAACATTTTCTAACGAGGATGCAGAAAGAACTAAACAATACCAGGTGGAAGCCCAGCGTACCGTATTGCAAAAAAACTTTACTAACGAAGATGATTTTTTGCAAAGCCTGAATATGCTTTCGCTGGTAGAACCGTTTAATAAATTCAATACGCCAAGGGTTGCTCAGTTATCACAACGCAGTAACCAGTTTAATTTGCGTACGGTACGGTACACCGAAGCCGATATTGAAATGCTGGCTGCTTCAAAAGACTTTTTTACATTCACCTTCGACCTGGCAGATAAATTTGGTAACAATGGTTTAATAGCCGTTATCATTCTTAAAAAAGAAAATGATACTACTTTGTTTATTGATACCTGGTTTATGAGCTGCCGTGTTTTAAAAAGAGGGATGGAAAATTTTACGTTAAATACCCTCGCTAATTTTGCTAAACAAAATGGCTTTACGCATTTAAAAGGCGAATATATACCCACTGCAAAAAACGAAATGGTAAAAGAACATTATCAAAAATTAGGCTTTACCGAAAAAGAAAATTTTTGGTACCTGAATGCTGCAGCTTACGAAAACAAAAAATGTTACATCAATAACAAATAAAAAATTATGGAAAGAAACGAAGTATTAAACCAGCTGAACGGTATTTTTAATGATATACTGGATGCCGAAGGAATTACTTTAACAGATGCAACTACAGCAGACCAGGTGGAAGGATGGGACTCTCTTACACATATTCAACTGGTAGTATCAATAGAGAAACATTTTATATGCCGTTTTTCTTCTAAAGAAATTCAAAGCTGGAACAACGTTGGCGAAATGGTGGATTCTATTTTAAGTAAATCATAAATTAAAAATTGTATTAAGTAAGGCTAATGATTTTTAACTCTATACCTTTTGCAGTTTTTTTTGCAATATTTTTTATTTTATACTGGATGGTTTTTAACAAAAACCTCCGGCTGCAAAATCTATTAATTCTGGCAGGCAGTTATTTTTTTTATGGCTGGTGGAACTGGCGTTTTCTTTCGCTTTTAATTGCAAGCTCTTTATTGAATTTTTATTTAGGGATGTGGATTGCAAAAACCGAAAATGAAAAAAAGCGAAAACTGCTGGTGTACATTGGTATATTGCAGGGCCTGGCGGGACTTATCTTTTTTAAATACTATAATTTTTTTATTACCTCATTTGCCGATGCGTTTAATGTTTTTAATATACAGGTGAATGTAACCACACTGCAACTTATTTTACCATTGGGTATTAGTTTTTACACCTTCCGTACAATAAGTTATTTGTTAGACGTAGATAAAAATAAAATTAAACCCACAACAGACTGGGTGGTGTTTTTTTCATTTGTAAGTTTTTTCCCGGGTTTAATATCGGGGCCCATAGATAAAGCAAAATTGCTGATACCACAGCTGGAAAAGAAAAGGGTATTTGATAACAGCCAGGTTACTGATGGGTTGCGGCAGATACTTTGGGGCTTATTTAAAAAAATTGTTGTAGCAGATAATTGTGCAGATATTGCCAATCAAATTTTTGATAACTATATTAATTTGCCGGCAAGTTCTCTTGTACTGGGTGCATTATTTTATACCTTACAACTCTATGCCGATTTCTCCGGTTATTCGGATATGGCATTAGGCTTTGCCAGGTTGCTGGGTTTCAACATTACAAAAAATTTCAACTTTCCTTTTTTTGCACAAAATATTGCCGATTACTGGCGCCGCTGGCACATGTCGTTAACAGCATGGTTAACAGAATATGTTTTTACACCTTTAAGTATTAAATTTCGTGATTACGGCAAAACCGGTTTGGCATTGGCCATCATTATTAATTTTACTATTTGCGGTATATGGCATGGCGCCAACTGGACGTATATTTTATTCGGCTTTTTACATGGCTGCTATTTTATTCCTTTAATTATTAAAGGCACCATGAATAAGAAAACAAAAAAAGGAAAAATTACTTTGCTGCCTTCCTTTACTGAATTCAGAAACATAATGGCAACATTCATCTTAGTAATGCTAACCAATATTGTTTTCAGGGCCGATAGTATTGCACATGCAGCAGATTATTTTAAACATATTTTCTCGATGTCTATATTTTCTTATCCGTTATTTACCAACCGCATCAGTGCATTAACTGCGTTGGTGTTTTCGGTTATCATGCTGCTGGTTGAGTGGTTGCAGCGGGATAAAGAACATGCTTTACAATTTAACGGTATTAAAACAGCACCCTGGTTCCGGTGGGGAATATATTATGTTATTGGCCTGGTGATATTATGGTTTGGCGGCACACAGGATACGTTTATTTATTTTCAGTTTTAATTTTTTTATTTAACCATGCAATATTTTTTAAAACGATTTTTAATTTTTTGTATTCCCATTGTACTGTACATGGCGCTGGTTGTTTTTATTGATCCCTATAATTATTTCAGTGTATCAAAAGCAGTGATTAACGATGAAGTTAAAAAAAGTATTTCCAATAAAATAAGTAACCCGCTGTATGAACTGGTAGGTTTTGAAAAGAATCCCTCACCATATATACTTTTAGGTTCTTCGCAAACAGGGTTGCTAACAGCAGCTATTATAAAAGAATATACCGGAAAAGATTTTCAAAACATGTCGTATGGTGGCGGTACCCTGCCGGAATTGATCGCTACTTTTTGGGAGCTGGATAAACACACGGCATTAAAAGAAGTTTATATCGGCGTAAGTTTTATAGATTTCAACGGCTCACAATACCGCAACCGAATTCCGGAAGCTTTAAAAATTAAAGCCAATTTTTTAAGTTATGTATTTTCAAAATCTGCATTAGAATCTACTTTCCTTATTCTTAAATCTCAAATTTTAAACAGCAAAGTAGCTATTGGTAAGCCAGATATGTCGGAAGAAGTATTCTGGAAATTTCAACTGGGTGTTACAGCCAACAGGCTTTATAAAAATCATTCCTACCCGGTTAATTATTACCAATCGTTAAAAAAAATTGCGGCATACTGTAAATCTAAAAATATAAAACTGGTTTTCTTTATTCCTCCCAGCCATATCGATCTTCAAAATAAAGTACAGGAATTTAATTTACAAAAAGAAGAAGATCAGTTTAAAGAAGACCTGAAAAAACTGGCGGATGTGTACGATTTTAATTACCCAAATGCAATTACCAATGAAAGAACCAATTTTTCTGATCCCTTTCATATCGTAAATAAAACTGCAAGGGAAGTTATTGAAGAATTATTTACAGGTAAAACAAATATTGCCAGAATTTTAAAAAATACAGATTCGCAGGCATTGAAGTAAATGTGGTTTGGGCTTTTATACAGCTCTTAAGAATACTAATAAGCGCAAATAAGCGTTACAATGGATTAAAAATTAAAGAGAGAAATATTTTTTTAAAAGAAAATTATAATGCAACAATTAATACAAAATTTTAAGACCGGCGAATTATATGTTGATGAAGTGCCCATGCCTGCTATTTCAAGTGGAATGGTATTGGTAGAAAATGAATATTCATTAATAAGCGCAGGTACAGAACGTGGTACCGTAAAAGTGGCCAAGGCAAGTTTATTGGGTAAAGCAAAACAACGCCCCGACCTGGTGGCACAGGTTTTACAAAACATCCGCAAAGAAGGTTTGGCTGCAACTATTAATAAAGTAAAAACCAAGTTAGATTCTTTAAAAGCTTTGGGTTACAGCACCGCCGGTACGGTTATAGCTTCTATGGATACAAACAGTGTGTATAAAACCGGCGACAGGGTGGCTTGTGCCGGACAAGATTATGCATCACATGCAGAAATTGTAGCCATACCTCAAAACCTGGTAGCAAAAATTCCCGATAATGTTACAGCCGAAGAAGCGGCCTTTACAACATTAGGTGCTATTGCTTTGCAGGGTGTAAGGCAGGCCGAACCAAAACTGGGTGAAAAAATTTGTGTTATCGGTTTGGGCCTTTTAGGGCAAATTACCTGCCAGTTATTGAAAGCAAATGGCTGTGCGGTTTTTGGTATCGATCTTAATCCGGGCTTAATAAAATTGGCTAATGATACCGGCGCTGCTGATAAAGCTTTGCAAAGAAGTGATGCCAACCTGGTAAGTATATGTAACGATTTTACAAACGGCCATGGCTTTGATGCAATAATAATTACTGCAGCTGCACCATCAAACGATCCGATAGAACTATCGGCAGAACTTGCACGAAAAAAAGGAAAGATCATTGTGGTGGGTGCCGTTAAAATGGATATTCCAAGAGATCCGCATTTTTTTAGAAAGGAATTGGATTTAAGAATGTCGTGCTCTTATGGCCCAGGCCGCTACGATGTAGATTACGAAGAAAGCGGCTACGATTATCCGTTTGCCTATGTAAGATGGACAGAGCAGCGAAATATGGAAGCGTTTTTAGAATTGCTTTCCCGTAAGGCAATTAATATAAAGCCCTTAATAACACATGTATTTAATATTGCTGATGCAGAAAAAGCTTACGATATTGTTTTAGGAAAAACACCCGAACCGCATATCGGCATCTTATTAAAATATGCAGAAAGCAAAATAAAAAGAACCACTATTGTAAAAGTTAAGAACGATGCGATAAAAAATATTAATACCGGTTTTATTGGCGCCGGCAGTTTTGCACAAAGTTATTTAATACCCAATGTAAAAGCATATGGTGCTTCGCTTGATGGTGTGGTAACTTCAAAAGGTATTACTTCTAAAAATGTTGCCGATAAATTTAAATTTAATTTTTGTTCAACAGAGGCTGAAGATTTGCTGGGCAAACAAAACATCAATACCATATTTATTGCCACACCACATTCATCACATGCAGATTTTGTAATAAAAAGTTTAACAGCGGGAAAAGCAGTTTTTGTTGAAAAACCATTGGCCTTAAATATTGAGCAGTTAAATAATGTAATTGCTAATATAGCAAAATACCCTCAGCCTTTAATGGTGGGTTTTAACAGGCGCTTTGCTCCCATAAGCCAGGCCATAAAAAAAGAATTTAGCAGTGTAACAGAACCATTGGTAGTAAACATCAGGGTTAATGCAGGATTAATACCCAAAGAACACTGGACGCAGCAGCCCGAAATTGGCGGCGGAAGAATTGTTGGCGAAGTGTGCCACTTTATTGACCTAATGCAATACTTTACCAATGCCGAGCCGGTAAAAGTGTATGCAGAATCTGTGAACACTGCTAATGATAAAATTACTCCTGAAGATAATATTGCAATTATTGTAAAATTTAATAATGGTTCAGTAGGTAATCTCACTTATTTAGCCAATGGCGACAAATCGATGCCTAAAGAATTGATAGAAATTTTTGGTGCAGGAAATATTGGTGTGATAAATGATTTTAGAGAAGGCGCTTTTCATAAAGGCAATAAAATAACCAAATTAAAATCGTCGGGTAAAGGGCATAAAGAAGAAGTGGATGCATTTTTAAATGCTGTTAGCAACGGTACCGAAAGCCCTATCAGCTTCCGGTCGGTTTGTCTTACAACCCTAACCACTTTTAAAATTTTAGACAGCTTGTACACAGGCAACTCACAGGAAATATATTTAGATGCTTAAAGAAATTGTTACTTCATTTAACCTGCTTAAAAATTATTGTGAGCAGGAAGCATTTAAAGGTTACGATCCTTATGATGGGTTGAACAGTAAATTGTTCAGGGCAATACCGGCAGTTTCAAAAAACCGTTATGCCCGGTTGTTATGGATACAAACTTTTAAAAGGTCGCCTGTAAATTTGCGTGCAATTACAGGAGTAAAAAAAGAATACAATCCTAAAGCACTGGGTTTATTTTTATCCGGCTATTGTAATCTGTACCAGACAAAACCCGATCAAAAATATTTAGATAAAATTTATTTTTTTGCGGCCAGGCTTTTAGAATTACAAAATACACAATGGAGCGGCGCCTGCTGGGGCTATAATTTTGATTGGCAGGCCAGGGCATTTTTTCAACCAAAAAATACACCTACTGTGGTGGCCTCCGTTTTTATTGCCAGCGCTTTTTTAGATGCGTACGAAATTACAAAAGACGAAGCTTTGCTAAAAACTGCAAGAAGCACCTGTAATTTTATTTTAAAAGATTTAAACAGAACAGCAGATGCCAAAGGCAATTTTGCTTTTTCCTACTCGCCATTAGATACGAGTGTTGTTTTTAATGCATCGTTACTGGGCAGCCGGTTGTTAGCAAGGGTTTATAGCTTTACTAAAGAAAATGAATTAATTGATGAAGCAAAAAAAACAGTGGAGTTTTGTTGTAATTTTCAAAAACCGGAGGGCTCCTGGAGTTATGGCACATTACCTTTTCATCAATGGATAGATAATTTTCATACCGGGTACAATTTGGAATGCATAGCAGACTATATGAAATATTCAGGTGATGAATTGTATAAAAATAATGTAGCAAAAGGTTTTGAATATTATATCAATACTTTTTTTACAGAAGAAGGCATTGCCAAATATTACAATAATACAGTTTACCCGGTAGATATACATGCACCGGCACAAATGATAATAACATTGGCAAAACTGGATAAATTTAAAGCGTATAAAAATGTTGCTGACAAAGTGATGGAATGGACAATAAAAAATATGCAATCGCCGCAAGGCTATTTTTATTACCAGGTAAATAAATATTTTTCTTCTAAAATATCATATATGCGCTGGGCACAGGCATGGATGTTTTATGCATTATCTACTTACATAAATTTAGAAAGCAGTGAGCAGAATCAGTATTTGTAATATACCTGTAGATGCACTTACCATGCAGCAAACAATTGCTTTAATTGATAAGGCAATTGAAGAGCACCGTCCTGTTCATCATGTAGTAATTAATGCGGCAAAAGTGGTTAATGCACAAAAAGATGAGGCTTTAAAAGAATCTATTGTTAGCTGCGACATAATAAACGCAGACGGGCAGGCAATAGTTTGGGCAGCAAATTTTTTAAACCGCCCTTTACCTGAAAGGGTTGCAGGTATAGATTTAATGGACAACCTGGTAAAACTTGCAGCCGAAAAAAAATACGGTATATTCTTTTTAGGTGCAAAAGAAGATGTAGTGAAGGATGTTGTAAATGTTTATACAGAAAAATATGGTAAAGAAATAATTGCAGGTTACCGTAACGGGTATTTTACAAAGGATGATGAACTGGAAATAGCTAAGCAAATTGCCGAATCTGGCGCAAGCATACTTTTTGTTGCCATGAGCTCTCCGAAAAAAGAAATTTTTTTAAACACTTACAAGCATCTTATAAAAATGCCTTTTATTATGGGGGTGGGTGGAAGCTTTGATGTAGTATCGGGCCTGGTAAAAAGGGCGCCGGTATGGATGCAAAAATGGGGGTTGGAATGGTTTTACCGGGTAATGCAGGAGCCCGGGAGAATGTGGAAGCGATATTTATTTGGCAATTCAGAGTTCATTTATCTTGTATTAAAAGAAAAATGGAAACAGGTGTTTAAAACAAAATAAACACTTTTATAATTCGTTAAAGTATTACATTATTTTACCTGATAAAACTACCCCAATTATAATGAATATTACCTTAATAGCAGGTGCCAGGCCAAATTTTATGAAGATTGCACCAATAATAAAAGCGATCAAGCAGGCGCAGGCCGAAGGAAAAAAAATAAATTACCGCCTGGTACACACGGGGCAGCATTACGATAAAAAAATGAGTGCCGATTTTTTTGAGCAACTCGGTATTCCAGAACCTGATAAAAACCTGGAATGTGGTGGAGGTACACAGGCAGAGCAAACAGCGGCAATAATGGTTAAGTTTGAGCAGGAGTTAATTGCTAACAGGCCAAACCTGGTTTTAGTGGTGGGTGATGTTACTTCAACAATGGCCTGCACAATAACAGCAAAAAAAATGTGTATTGATGCCGCACATGTAGAAGCCGGAATAAGATCTGGGGATATGACTATGCCCGAAGAAATAAACCGTATAGTAACAGATTCTTTATGCGATTATTTTTTTACTACCAGCGAACAGGCCAATAATCAATTGAAAAAAAATGGTGTTACAGAAAGCAACATATATTTTGTAGGTAATACAATGATTGATACACTTTTTCAAAATATAGAAAGAATACAAAAACCAAATTTTTGGGATGAGAATAATTTAAAACCGGGAGCATATTTTTTAGTAACACTGCACCGGCCATCCAATGTGGATGACCCCCAAAAGTTAGCTGCCGTAATTGCTGCAATTGAAGAAGCTGCAATGGGGTTGCCCATTGTTTTTCCTGTACACCCACGTACAAGGCAAATAATTGATAAATTTAAAATTAATGATAAAGGGATTTTAATGATTGATCCGCAGGGTTACCTTGAATTTATGTATTTGATAAAAAATGCTAAAGGGATTATTACGGATTCGGGAGGAATAACAGAAGAAGCAACAGTATTACACGTACCTTGTTTAACATTGCGTAATTCAACCGAAAGGCCCGAAACTGTAACCATTGGAACAAACGAATTAATTGGTGATGAGATTCACAAGTTAAAACCTGCCATAAAAAAAATTATAGATGGCCAGTGGAAGAAAGGGCTTATTCCACCTTTTTGGGATGGGCAAACTTCTAAAAGAATAATTGATATTTTAGTTAACATTTACGAAGGGAGTAATGTAAAAGAGGGTTTAAAAAAAACTGGTTAATAAACCTGATCATTTTACCGGTACACAATATTTTCAAACAAAATAAAACTGCATAATTAACTTACCAAAATGAACCGCCAGTTTGAACGATACCTGCAAATGACCCTAACCGTGTTAGATTTATTTGTATTAAACATTGCATACTTTTTTTGTAAAATAGTATTTACAGAAACTATGCCTGCAGGTTTATGGAGCGTTTATTTTCAATACTGGACAATATCAGTAGCTGTATGGTTATTATTATCTTTCCTTTTAAGGACGTATGCAGGCAAAGTAATTTTAGTTTTTGAACATTTTACAAAAAGAACCTCACAGGTTTATTTACTATGGATCATTTGTATGCTGTTTTACCTTTTCTTTTCCCGTGAGTTCCGAATTTCACGGATATTCATTATTTCCACGATGGTTACTTTTGGTATTGGGCTCCTGGTTAACCGTTTTTTATATCTCGGCATAAAAAAATATTTTAAAAACAGCCACTACCTTATAAAAAAAGTAATCATACTTGGCTATAATGATACTGCAAAAAAATTAGCAAAATATTTTGAAGAAGATGGCTATAACACACAATTACTGGGCTTTATTGAGGATGATAAAAATGTACACGAATTATCTCATTATCCAATAATAACTGATGTAAGCAGAGCATTGCAGGTTGCAAAAGAATTTGATGTTGCTGAAATATTTTCAACCATTACACCAGAGCAGAATAAGGATATATATGATTTAATGTACCAGTCTGAAAAAGAATGTATCCGTTTTAAAATTGTACCTAATCTCTCGGTATTTATAACACGAGATGTGCACATTGAGTACTTTGGCGAATTGCCCATACTTTCTTTACGAAGCGAACCACTGGATGATGTTGGAAACCGCATAAAGAAAAGGGCACTGGATATTGTTTTTAGCTTTTTAGTGATAGTTTTTATTCTTTCGTGGCTGATACCAATATTGGGCTTATTGATTTTATTAGAATCAAGGGGGCCTGTTTTCTTTTCTCAACTCCGCACCGGAAAAAATAAAAAACCTTTTTACTGTTATAAGTTCAGGAGCATGCGTATAAATAAAGATGCAGATTTAAAACAGGCAAGCACAGGTGATAGCAGGGTAACTAAAATAGGCCGCTTTATCAGAAGAACAAGCCTTGATGAATTTCCTCAATTTGTAAATGTTATTAAAGGAAATATGAGTTTGGTAGGGCCAAGGCCACATATGTTAAAACATACCACTGATTATTCAAAAGTAGTGGATGAGTATATGATTCGCCAGTTCTTAAAACCCGGCATTACAGGATGGGCACAGGTAAACGGATACAGGGGAGAAATTACAAACCCCGATCAAATTAAAATGAGGGTTAACATGGATTTGTGGTATCTCGAAAACTGGTCCCTGTGGCTCGACATTCAAATTCTTTTTTTAACGGTATATCAGGTTTTTAAAGGAGATAAGAATGCTTTTTAGCGAAACTGAAGTTTATCTGCAAAATTGTTTATATTTAAAATTCTGTACATTTAGAAATTGTTTTAACAAACCTTAGCTATGAAAGTTTTAATTACGGGTGTTGCCGGATTTATTGGTTCTAATCTTGCAAAAAAATTATTGGAAAGGCAACATATAGTAATTGGCATTGATAACCTTAACTACGGGTTTATAAGAAATATAGAACCCCTGAAACACCACCCAAATTTTGAATTTATAAGCGGTGATATTGCAAACCCCCTTATGCTTAAAGATGTTAAGGCGGATATTATTATACATCTTGCATCTCAAAAAATACCACGTTATACCAATGCTTTAAGAACATTGGAAGAAAATTACCTTATGCTTCGAAATGTAGTGCATAAATGCATTATGGATAAATCTAAAATTCTTTTTGCTTCCACCTCGGATGTATATGGCAAAAACCCCAATGTGCCTTTTACCGAAACTTCTGATTTGGTAATGGGCCCCACCACTGTAAAGCGCTGGGCTTATGCACTGTCAAAAATGTATGGCGAGCAATACATAATTGCCAATCATGATGAGTACGGGCTTAAATATACCATTACCCGTTTTTTTGGTTCTTATGGCATCAATCAAAACCTAACGTGGTGGGGTGGGCCGCAATCTGTATTTATAGAAAAAGCTTTTAAAAATGAAACAATTGATATACATGGCGATGGTTATCAAACCAGAACTTTCACTTACATTGATGATACCGTAAATGCCCTGGTTGCATGTATTGAAGACGATAAATCGGACAATGAAATTTTTAATACCGGCCCAAAAGATAATGCCGAAATATCTATAAAAGATTTGGCTGTATTAATATGGAAATTAGTTAATGGTAAAGATGCAGAACCAAAACTTAACTACATCCCTTACTCCACATTTGGCAATTACGAAGATGTGATGAGACGGGTGCCCGATATTACAAAACTCTGTTCTACATTAAATTTTAAACCCGAATGGGATTTGGAAGAAGGGTTAAAAAAAACAATTGACTGGCAAAAACAATTTATTATTTAATTACCCTGGCGGCAGTAAATAAACTCTGATGCAAGAAGAAAAATGCGGAATTGTTGGCGGTGGTATTATGGGCATTACGTTAGCCCTTCGTTTATCTCAGCAGGGAAAAAAAGTAACTTTATTTGAAGCCGCCCCCGAACTTGGCGGATTGGCAAGTTCCTGGAAAATGAATGATGTGGAATGGGATAAGTTTTATCATGTAATTCTTTTATCAGATTTTTACACAAGAGGTATTTTAAAAGAAATTGGGCTGGAGGATAAAATTGAATGGGTGGAAACAAAGACAGGTTTTTATATGGATGGCAAACTCTATTCCATGTCGGATACGATAGAGTTTTTAAAATTCCCCACACTTAATTTAATTGATAAATTTCGGCTTGGCCTTACTATTTTAGTGGCATCACGTATAAAAAACTGGAAACGTCTTGAAAAAATTCCTGTAACAGACTGGCTGCAAAAATGGTCAGGCTCTAACACCTTTAATAAAATATGGCTGCCTTTGTTAAGGGCTAAACTGGGCGACAGTTATACAAAAACTTCAGCAGTTTTTATTTGGGCTACCATACAGCGCCTGTATGGCGCAAGGCGCAGCGGTTTAAAAAAAGAAATGTTTGGGTATGTGCCAGGGGGTTATAAAAAAATTATTGAAGCACTTAAACAAAAACTGGTTGCGCAGGGAGTTGAAATTAAAACAAGTTATGTTGCAACAGCAATTAAAGAAGCAGCTAACCATAAACCACAAATACATTTTACCGATGGGCTGATAGAAGAATTTGATATGGTAATTTCTACTTTACCATCCGGACTTTCGGCAAAATTGTGCAACGGTCTTTCTGAAACAGAACAAAAAAAACTAAACAATATTGAATACCTTGGAGTAATATGTGTGGCTGTTTTATTGGATAAACCCATCAGCCAGTTTTATGTTACTAATATCACCGATTCGTGGGTGCCGTTTACAGGTGTAATAGAAATGAGTGCATTAGTTGATAAAAAACATTTTGGCAATAATAATTTAGTTTATTTACCCAAATATGTAAACCCTGCAGATCCGTTATTTAATTTTTCTGATGAGGAAATAAAAAAATTCTTCATTAAAAACTTTAAAAAAATGTATCCGTGGCTAACAGATGATAATTTAAAATTTGTAGGTGTTGCCCGGGCCAGGCACGTAATTACGGTATTAACAAAAGACTATTCAAAAAATTTACCTGCAGTAAAAACCTCTATCCCAAATGTATATATCATTAATACCTCTTACATACTGGATGGTACACTAAATGTAAATGAAACTATAAAAGTGGCCGAAACTAAACTAAAAGAAATATCAGCACAGTAATGGCAAAAAAAAAGATGCCGGCAAGCATTTCGCTTGATCTGGATGACCAGTGGTCGTACATGAAAGTACATGGAGATGAAGGATGGGAAACTTTTCCATCTTATTTAGATATAGTAGTACCAATATTTTTAGATGTGTTTGATAAGCTGGATATAAAAATTACTTTTTTTGTGGTAGGCCAGGATGCAGCGATAGAAAAAAATCATAAAATACTGCAAAGTATTATTGAGCGGGGGCACGAAATTGGCAACCACTCCTTTCATCACGAAAGCTGGTTAAAAACATATTCAAAAGAAAAAATAGAAGCCGAAATAGAAATGGCAGAAGAAGCTATTATAAAAGCTACCGGTACCAGAACCAATATGTTCAGGGGCCCTGGCTTTAGCTGGAGTAACGATTTACTGGAAGTTTTGCAAAAACGAAATTACCTTTTTGATGCTTCAATATTACCCACATACATATCTCCTTTAATGCGCCGGTATTATTTTGCAAAATCAAAACTTACTAAAGAACAAAAGGAAAGCCGTAAAGAATTATTTGGCTCTTTTAAAGAAGGCTTTTATCCGCTTAAACCTTATGTATGGAAATTTAAAAACGATAAAAAATTATTGGAGATACCTGTAACTACCATCCCTGTTTTTAAATTACCCTTTCACCAAAGCTATCTTTTATTTATAAGCGGCAAATCAAAATTTTTAATGAAAATTTATTTTCGTTTTGCAATATTCATGTGCGAAATAACAAAAACACCACCAAGTTATTTGTTGCACCCACTTGATTTAATTGGAGGCAATGATGTACCCCAGCTTTCTTTTTTTCCGGGTATGGATATTGAGAGCAGGAAAAAAATGGAAGTGTTTGAAACAGCAATCACCATACTAAAAAAACATTTTGAATTACTGCCCATGTCGGAATTTTCAAAAAAATTTACAACAGGACTTAAAGAAATTGAACTGGAGTAATAATAAGCAAGGTATAAAATACTGATGCTATTAATATAATAGGTGTAAAAACGGATTTTTAATATTTGGGAAGATTTTAATTTCGATACTATGAGAATTTTTTCGATAGTTGGTGCAAGGCCGCAATTTATAAAACTGGCACCTTTGTCTGCAGCACTTGCAGCAGGTATGCACCAGGAGTGTATTGTACATACGGGCCAGCATTATGATTATGCTATGAGTGAAAAATTTTTTATTGATCTTGGGATAAGAAAACCGGATATTCATTTAGAAGTAGGTGCAGGTAATCAAACCGTTCAAATTACCCAAATGATGTTAAAGCTGGAAACAGCAATGCAAAAAGAAAAGCCGGATCTTGTTATTGTTTTTGGCGACACCAACTCCACCCTTGCAGGTGCACTAATTGCAGCAAAACTAAATATACCCATCATACATATTGAAGCCGGCTTAAGAAGCTTTAACCGTACAATGCCTGAGGAAATCAATCGTATTGTTACCGATCACCTTTCAAAATATCTTTTTGCACCCACACAAACAGCAGTAGATAATCTTACCAAAGAGGGATTAGGAAACAGCACTTTTTTCACTGGTGATATAATGGTGGACACAATGAAAAACAGTATTGCCATAGCACTTGAAAAATCCACCATTGTGGCAGATTTAAAACTTCAAAACCAACCATATAATTTACTTACGCTGCACCGGCATTACAATGTAGATGATAAGGCCACACTGGAACATATAATAAATCAATTGGGAGAACTGCAGGAAAAAATAATTTTTCCGGTGCACCCCCGAACAAAAAAAATGTTAGCTGCAACATATACTGCACCTAAAAATATTGAACTAATAGAACCACAGGGGTATTTAGATTTTATAGCATTAGAATATGCTGCTAAAAGAATTATAACAGATTCTGGTGGAATCCAAAAGGAAGCATATATACTGGGCAAGCCTTGTATAACCCTGCGTACCGAAACAGAATGGGTAGAAACAGTTAAAGAAAAATGGAATTTATTAATTAATCCTTCGCAAAAAAATATTGCAAGCCAAATATTAAATTTTATTGTACCACTAAAACAGCCGAATATTTTTGGGGACGCAGTAACCGAAAAAATGATAAAAATTATTAACGATTTAAATTAAAGGATTTATAATAATAAACCTGTTAAACATTTTTGTATATGCAACTAACTATTCCTGATAAAAATTTATT
>NZ_JANPCM010000463.1:0-1703 GCF_031430955.1 Ferruginibacter sp. | reverse complement strand
GCACTTACCAAAGATGGCGATTGGGTAGGCTTTTGTTATATAGAAGTTTGGAAAGGCGAGTACGTTGCCAACAGCGGTTTAATTGTTGCCCCCGAATACCGCAAGAGCGGTATTGCCAAACTAATTAAAAAAAGGGTTTTTGATTTAAGCAGGGAAAAATATCCTGATGCAAAAATTTTTGGATTAACCACCGGCCTTGCAGTAATGAAAATTAACAGTGAGCTGGGTTACGAACCGGTTACCTACAGCGAACTGACCGATGATGAAGAATTTTGGGCAGGCTGCAAAAGCTGCGTTAACTACGATATTTTAATGAGTAAGGAAAGAAAAAATTGTATGTGTACTGCCATGCTGTACGACCCAACAGATCATTACGAACCTGCCGAAACAAAACAATTTTTTGAAGAGAATAAAAATATTTTTGAAAGATTGATCCGTTTTAAACAATGGAAATTATTAAAACCATTTTTTGAAAAACAAACAGCGGGTGGTGGCAGTGGTGCTAAATCTTTATTAAGACATTTTTTACATTTTTGATTTTTTAAACTTTGATAAATGAATGAGAATATAAATAATAGTAATGGTTCCACTTCAGGAGATAAGGGAAAAAAAGTTGTTTTAGGTTTTAGCGGCGGCTTAGATACATCGTATTGTGTAAAATATTTAACCACGGAGTTGGGGTACGAAATTCATACAGTAACTGTAAACACCGGAGGATTTAGTGAAGACGATCTGCAGCAGATAGAAGCTCATGCTTATGCATTAGGCGCAAAAACACACACTGCTGTTGATGCCATTGAAAGTTATTACGACAGCATTATTAAGTATTTAATTTTTGGTAACTGTTTAAAAAATAATACCTACCCGTTAAGTGTAAGTGCCGAACGTTTAAGCCAGGCAATGCATATTGCAGAACATTCAAAAAATTTAAGCGCAGAAGCTGTAGTGCATGGCAGCACCGGCGCCGGTAACGACCAGGTGCGTTTTGATATGATCTTAAACATTGATAACCCCGGCATAGAAATAATTACTCCCATACGTGATATGCAATTGAGCAGGGAAGAAGAAATTACTTATTTAAAAAGTAAAGGTGTAGAAATGAATTTTGAAAAATCGATGTATTCTATTAACAAAGGTTTGTGGGGTACCAGCGTTGGTGGTAAAGAAACGTTGAACAGCAAAGGAATGTTGCCCGAAAGTGCATGGCCTACGCAGGTAACCAAAACTGGCAGCGAAGAAGTAAAATTGCATTTCGACAAAGGCGAATTAAAAAAAGTGAATGATGTTTCATTTGCTCATCCCACAAAAGCCATACAATTTTTGCAAACTATTGCCGGACCTTACGGTGTAGGCAGAGATATTCATGTTGGCGATACCATCATTGGTATAAAAGGACGTGTAGGTTTTGAAGCCGCTGCACCAATGGTAATTTTAAAAGCACACCATGCTTTGGAAAAACATGTGCTTACCAAATGGCAGCTCCAATGGAAAGATACCTTATCACAATTTTATGGTAACTGGATGCATGAGGGGCAGATACTGGATCCTGTTATGAGAGATATAGAAGCGTACCTGGAAAAAAGCCAGCGCAAAGTTACCGGTGATGTTTTTGTACAACTCAATCCTTATCATTTTCAAATTATTGGAATAGAAAGTGCGAACGATTTAATGAGTGCAAAGTTTGGTAAATATGGAGAGATGAA
>NZ_JANPCM010000462.1:0-2165 GCF_031430955.1 Ferruginibacter sp. | reverse complement strand
CCAAATTTAATCTTTCCTTTTGGATATATTCCACTTTCGCCCAGTATTTCTTCTATACGGATAAGCTGGTTGTATTTAGCCATACGATCGGTACGTGATGCAGAACCGGTTTTAATTTGTCCGCAATTTAAGGCCACAGCCAAATCAGCGATGGTGGTATCTTCTGTTTCACCGCTTCTGTGGCTCATGATAGTATTGTAACCAGCTTGCTGTGCCATACTTACGGCATTAATGGTTTCTGTAACGGTTCCAATCTGGTTTACTTTAACCAATAAAGCATTGGCAATGCCTTCGTTAATACCTCTTTCTAATCTTGTAACATTGGTAACAAATAAATCATCACCTACTAACTGGCATTTTTTACCCACTGCTTCAGTAAGCATTTTCCATCCTTTCCAGTCATCTTCTGCCATGCCATCTTCAATACTGCAAATAGGATATTGCTTTACCCAGCTTGCCCAGTAAGCCACCAATTGCTCACTCGTCATTTTCTTTCCGTCACTCTTATGAAAAATATATTTCTTTTCTTTAGCATTCCATAATTCACTGTTAGCAGCATCCATTGCAATCATAACCTGGCTGCCGGTTTTGTATCCTGCTGCCTGTATTGCTGTCAGCACCGTTTCAATAGCTTCCTCATTGCTTTGAATGTTGGGAGCAAAGCCACCTTCATCACCTACGTTAGTGCTGAAGCCTTTCTTTTTTAATACTGTTTTTAAAGCATGAAAAATATCTACACCCCACCGTAAGCCTTCGCTAAAAGATGTGGCACCAATGGGCATTACCATAAATTCCTGGAAGTCTATTTTATTATCGGCATGTGCGCCACCATTTAAAATATTCATCATTGGTATGGGCAAAATTTTCGCATTTGTTCCACCAATGTATCTGTACAAAGGAAGGTTAGCTTCCAGCGCTGCGGCTTTTGCAACAGCCATACTAACGGCCAGCATTGCGTTAGCGCCAAGCTTTCCTTTATTAGCGGTACCATCTAAACCTTGCAAAGCAGCATCAATACCGGTTTGGTCAGCAATATCCCAGCCCAGTAAATTATCTGCAATAATGGTGTTTACATTTTTAACGGCTTTTAAAACACCTTTACCTCCGTATATTTTTTTGTTATCGTCTCTTAATTCCACTGCTTCGTGGATGCCAGTGCTGGCTCCGCTTGGTACAGCCGCCCTGCCCAAATGCTCGTTCTCTGTTAATACGTCAACTTCTACTGTAGGATTGCCACGGCTGTCTAAAATTTGACGGGCATGAATGGATGCGATGTAACTCATTGTTTTTTGGAGGTTTTTATTTTAAAAGTTAGATAGTTTGCAAATTTCTGCTTTAGTTAGGATAAAAGCAAAATTATATTGAAGGCGCTTTTTTTGGATATTTTTGGGTATGTAATTGAGTATTTTGCAACCGCTGCGTACTATTGGTTTTACTTGAAAGCACTTGTTTTAAAGGGGATGATTTTATTTACAAGTACAATACAGGGTATTTATTTATCTTCCGTTAATTGCCTGAATACACTTTCTAAATTACCCGTTGCTTCGCTTTGAAGAGAAACGATATTGAGATTTTTATTTAAAGTTATTTCAATTATTTTTCTTTTTAAATTATCAGCATTATCTGTTTTAAACAGCCAGGTATTGGAATTAAGTTGTTTGATGTTTTGAATGCCGTCGAAAATTTCGGATTTTACTACTTCTTTTATTTCTAATCTCAATTCGCTAAAATGCTTATTACCAAGAAGGTTACTCAAAGTATCATCAGCTACAATATTACCTTTGCTTATAATGATAACTCTTTCGCATAAGGCCTGTACCTCCTGCATAATATGCGATGAAAACAACACCGTTTTATTTTTACCTAATTCTTTTATCACTCCCCTTATTTCTACAATCTGGTTAGGATCCAGGCCGCTGGTGGGTTCATCTAAAATTAGTACATCGGGGTTGTGGATTAGTGCAGCGGCCAACCCTACACGTTGTTTATATCCTTTACTTAACTGCCCAATTTTTTTGTTGGCCTCCACACTTAAGCCAACAGTTTTTATTACTTCTTCTATTTTTTCTTTTTTATTATTTACTTCATGCACATTGCTTACAAAATCTAAATACTCTCTTACATACATATCATGATATAGCGGATTAGCTTCGGGCAGATAACCA
>NZ_JANPCM010000461.1:0-1805 GCF_031430955.1 Ferruginibacter sp. | reverse complement strand
AAAACTGGCACAAATTATTATGCCGGTAAAAAATAAATTGGTAATATGAAAGCATTGGGGCAATATGACGACATAGCAGTTATACAAAAAATATTGAATGGAGAATTTGAATTATTTGAACTGCTTATACGCAGGTATAATTCTTTTCTTTACAAAACAGGCCGCTCCTATAATTACAACCACCAGGATACACAGGACCTTATGCAGGATACTTATATCGATGCTTATGCCAGTTTAAAAAAATTTGAAAACCGTTCTTCTTTTAAAACCTGGCTAATAAAAATAATGCTGCATAATTGTTTTAGAAAACAACAAAAATTCAGTTTTAAAAATGAAGTGTCAAATGAAATAATTGATAAATCAATACCTATGTTTCAGCAAGAGCAAAATACCGACGCCGGCAAAACAGTTATCAACAGGGAATTAAATACAGTAATTGAAAATGCTTTGCAGCAGGTTCCTTTAGATTACAGGTTGGTTTTTTCTTTAAGAGAAATGAATGGGTTGAATGTAATAGAAACTGCAGCAGCTTTAAACATTAGCGAAACCAATGTAAAAGTGAGGCTTAACCGGGCCAAAACAATGTTGAGAAAAGAAATAGAAAAAACCTACACCGCTACAGATATTTTTGAATTTAACCTGGTGTACTGCAATGCCATAACCAACAGCGTGATGGATAAAATTAAAAATTACACGCCTGTTAGTACACTTTAATAGTACCAAAGGGTGTGAATGTTATAATTTTTTTTTCAAATTGTGTAACATTTTATCTGTGTAACAATTTTATATTAACTAACTAAACTTTACTAAAATGAAAAAAAATTCAATAGCCCTTATTTTATCGGGCATCATTTTTATGGTTATTGTTTCCCTATCTCTTATACGATGTACCAATTCTTCCACAGCACAAACTTCCAGCGTTAATAAAGAAAGTGACGACCCGATTGCTGACAACGCTAAACAAATGCTTGCAGAAGGAAAACAAACATTTCGTTTTGAAACTTTTGGTGATGAAACTTACTGGACAGATGCACTGCAATTAAACAAAGCTATTGCTGGTGAAAAAAATGGAGGCGTTGGTGCAGGGTTATCTCCCAAAGCTGCATTGGCAGCAGGTTTAAAAGTAGATATGGATGTTATTCCTGCTGATGTGGCAGCAGCCATTAAAGCCGGAAAAGTAAATTTAGACGACCCTGCTGTTACGCTTACACTATTACAACTGAATGCTGTGGTGGGTGTAAAAGGAACTTTTGATGACAAAAAAAATCTCAAAGCTATAGGGCTTACCTGCGCTTCCTGTCATTCAACAGTTGATGATGCCTTTGCACCGGGCATTGGCCATCGCCTGGACGGTTGGGCAAACCGTGATTTAAACGTTGGAGCAATTGTATCAATGGCTCCCAATTTAAAGCCACTTACCGATGCATTAGGTGTGGATGTAGCCACGGTTAAAAAAGTTTTAGCAAGTTGGGGTCCGGGAAAATTTGATGCATTGCTCAATTTGGACGGCAAGGCATTCAGACCTGATGGTAAATCTGGTGCAACATTAATACCGGAAGCATTCGGACATGCTGGTGGTAATAATCATACATGGACTGGCGGCTGGGGCGACATTACTTATTGGAATGCTTATGTTGCCAATCTTGAACTGGCAGGAAACGGAACTTTTTTTGATGAGCGTCTTAACAATGCAAAAAAATATCCAGTAGCAGCTAAAACTGGCGCAGGAAACAAACGCCACAATCCTGATATGGTAACAGATAAATTGGCAGCACTCGGACGGCCCGCCCGCAGCAGTGTTGTCG
>NZ_JANPCM010000460.1:0-6528 GCF_031430955.1 Ferruginibacter sp. | reverse complement strand
CATTCTGTCAATTGGTTTTTTAGCAGCAAGACGTAATTCTTCATCCATGATAATTTCTGGCAATTCATACTCCATACATAAATACAATTTCTCCAAAGTGTTTAATTTCATGTGCGGACAATCGTTGCAGGCGCAACTGTTATTAGGTGGTGCAGGTATAAATGTTTTAGCAGGATTATTTTTTTGCATTTGATGCAGGATACCAGTTTCTGTAACTACAATAAATTCAGTAGCGGCATCTTTCTCTGTAAATTTTAATAACCCTGTAGTGCTGCCAATATAATCAGCAATGGCTAAAACAGGTGCTTCACACTCGGGGTGAGCAATAACTTTTGCTTTTGGATGACGGATTTTTAATTTGGTTATTTTTTCTAAACTAAAAATTTCATGTACCATACAGGCACCATTCCACAGTAACATGTTTCTACCCGTTTGTTTGTTGATATAAGCCCCAAGGTTCTTATCTGGTGCAAAAATGATAGGTTGACTTGCCGGAAGACTTTCTACAATTTTTTGGGCATTGGAAGATGTACAGATGATATCACTTAAAGCCTTCATACCTGCAGAGCAGTTGATGTATGTAATTACTAAATGATCGGGATGTTTATCTTTAAATAATTTAAACAATGGTGGTGGTGCACTATCGCTTAAAGAGCAGCCTGCTTTTAAATCGGGTAATAAAACTTTTTTAGAAGGATTTAAAATTTTAGCAGTTTCCGCCATAAAGTGAACGCCGGCAAAAACTATAATATCAGCATTAGTTGTTGCAGCCTTTTGTGCAAGCCCTAAACTGTCGCCAATAAAATCGGCCACATCCTGTATATCCGGCTCCTGGTAATAGTGCGCCAGTATAATAGCATTCTTTTCTTTTTTTAATCTTTCAATTTCTGCAAACAAATCCATTTCAGGATTAATGTACAAATCTAAAAAACCGGTGGAATCAATATTTTTTTTTGCGCTGTTAATATCTGTCATAATATGTATTAATACTTATTATTTATATAATCACTTACTACTACTATGGGTGTTAATAAGTGTAAAGAAAATATTTTTTCTGTGATGTAAAATTAAAACCTTTTACTTATCCACCTTCATCCACACATAATTAACATAAATAAAATTACAACTATCAACAAAAAAATGCCTGCTGCCGCTGACTTATATATTTTATTACTTTAATTATAAACACACCATTAATAAAAAAAGCTGAGGAAAACTAAAATGATAATTTTTTAAAAACGGCTGTTAATATCCATGGTATAAAATGTCGCCTTCCAACATTATTATTTTAAAAAACGCTTTACCGAAAAATTAAACTCATTTTGTAAAGAATTTTTTATGAAACAAACCATGGTTATTAACAGTAAAACAACCTTATTAACAAACCGTTGTTTAAAACTATTAAACAACACTGATGTTAATAAATAGTATGAACGTTATTTGTCAAAGCTTCTAAAACCCTGCCAATACTCAATATTAGCGTTTTAAGCCGCTAAAAATTCAATGTTAATAGCTGTTTTTCCCCTATTTTTGCCGTCCATTTTAATTACAGGAAAAATATGCAAATAATTCAAACAATTCGTGATAAAGGCGCTGCGGTGGTAATTGCAGTAATAGCTTTAAGTTTAATTGGCTTTTTATTAATGGATGCTAAATCGGGAACCAAGGGTGCTGGTGGCGGTTTCTTTGGTTCTTTATCAAACAGTGTAGGCAAAGTAAATGGCGAACCTGTTGAAAAAGCTTTGTTTGACGAAAAATTTACTCAGGCCGATGCAAATGCAGAGCAACAGGCGCAGCAATATGGAAGAAAGCCCGAAGCTGGCCAGATAAGGCAGCAGGTTTGGGATAATATAGTAGGGTTAAAAATATTTTCGGCAGAAGCAGAGAAATTAGGGTTAGGATTTACTTCTAAAGAATTAAACAGTTTGTTTTTTAGTAACGATCAGGGTAATCCTTTTTTACAGGCAGGTGCAGGCTTTACCGATCCGGCAACAGGAAGACTTGATGCAGGAAAAGTGAGCCAAAAAATAAGCGAAATGAAAAAGGCAAAAGGAAAAGAGGGTGATAGTTATAATCAAATGACAGAACAAATAAAAGACGGCAGCATTTATGCAAAATACTCAGCATTACTTAATGCCAGCGCTTATTACCCAAGCTGGATGCAGGAAAAAGAAAAAGCAGATAATAAAAAGTTTGCAAATATTTCTTACGTAGGTGTTCCATATAATGTAATTGGAGACAGTACAATAAAAGTAAGTGATGATGAAATTGAAAGTTATGTTCAAAAGCACAAAAATCAATTTAAGCAGGAGGCTGGCCGTATGATTTCTTATGTTAGTTTTAGCCAATTACCAAGTACAGAAGATAGTGCTAAAACAAAAGAAATTGTAAATAATTTAAAAGAAACCTTTGCAACAGAAACTAATACAAAAGCATTTATAGCAAGAAATACTTCAAGTATTGAATTTGACAGTAACTATCTTCCAAAATCAAGAATTAACTCGGTAGCAATTGATACCATTATTAAACAACCCGTTGGTACAGTTTATGGCCCTTATGTTGATGGTGTTAATTATGTTTTGGCAAAAGTATTAGGTACTAAAACTTTACCCGACAGCTCAAGAGCAAGACATATATTAATTCCTACTGCAGATCCTCAAACAGGGCAGCCAATTATGGAAGACAGTATTGCTAAGAAAAAAGCCGACAGCATTTTTACAGCAATTAAAGGAGGGGCAGATTTTGCAGTAATGGCAAAACAATTTGGTACAGATGGAACAAAGGATAAGGGTGGCGATTTAGGATTTTTTGGTTTTAGCGCACCAATGGTGGAAGAGTTTAATCAAGCAATTTTTGGTAAACCTGTAGGAACAAAAGAAGTTATCAGGACCAGGTTTGGCTACCATGTAATTGAAATAACAGGAGAAAAAGGATCGATGCCTGCATATAAAATTGCTTTTATGGCAAAAGAAATTTTCTCCAGTGATGCTACAATTGGTAATGCAAATAATAACGCCACAAAATTATCGGGCCAAAAAAGCGGAAAAGATTTCGATGATTATCTTGCTAAAAATGGTTTGCAAAAAGTAAGCTGGCCGGCAATTGTAAAAGAAAATGATTACCAGGTTGGTCAATTGCAGGATGCAAGAGGTTTAGTGAAATGGGTATTTGAAGCAAAAAAAGGCGATGTAAGCGAACCATTTAATATTAACGATCAGTTTGTGGTGGTAACGGTTGATAAAGTGCAGGAGGAAGGAACACAAGATGCAAAAACTGCAAGGTCAATGGTTGAAGGTGTTATCCGCAATAAAAAGAAAGCAGAAGCAATTATTAAAACTCTTGGCGCTAACCCAACATTAGAAAGTGCAGCAACTGCCTATAAGCAACAGGTTTTAACAGCCGGCGCCGACAGCTCCATTACATTCAACAGCCAAATCATTCCCAACCTGGGGCAGGAACCAAAAGTAATTGGCGCAAGTTTTAATGCTGCAAATCAAACCAAAGTATCTGCACCTATTGAAGGCAATACAGGCGTATTTGTAATTAAAGTAAACAGTATTGGCGAAAAACCAGCTGATACACCAGAAGCAGAAGCACAAAGAAAAATACAGCAAACAACCAACCTGCGTAACCAGGCTGCAGCAGGCTGGCTGGAAGGTTTAAAAAATCAGGCTACCATTAAAGATAACCGCAGCAAATATTATTAATAACAACCAGCATATTTATTCAGCCACGCCATTAAAAGCGTGGCTGTTTTAATTTACGGGATAAAGAATTTTTTAAACCGCCGGCTTTGCCGCAATAATATTGCTATAACTTTGCAATATGGAACAAGATGTAATGATAAATAAAGTTGCCGAAAGCGGCATCATAACTTTAAACCTGGAAGATTATTATCCGCAAGGCGAGGTAATGCTTTTTGATTTGAAAGATTATTTATTTATGGGCCTGATTTTAAAAGAGAAAGATTTTAGAGAAGCCTTAAAAAATTTAGACCTTACACCATACCTGGATAAAAACATAGCCATTACCTGTACCGCCGATGCAGTAATACCTATGTGGGCAAATATGCTGGTGGCCAGTTACCTGCAGCCTGTTGCAAAAAATGTAGTTTTTGGTAACGAAGATTTTTTACAAAAAACATTGTTTTTAAAAAACCTGTATAAAATAAACACTGCAGAATTTGCAGATAAAAGAGTCGTGATAAAAGGTTGCGGCGAATTACCGGTATCAGAATCGGCTTATGTAGAGATCACTAATTTACTGAGGCCTGTTGTAAAAAGTATTATGTATGGAGAGCCTTGCAGCACAGTGCCAATTTTTAAGAAAAAGTTGTAAGCCAATTTTCGTGAGCAGTAAGTTGTGAGTCGTGAGTAAAATGAGCAACAGAAAATCTTCACTCACATTTCACCATTCACGTCTAAAACCAGCCACGTTTTCTAAACATCCTTATCATTGCAAGAGGAATAAACAACATTAAACCTACAGAAATAAAAAACCCCCATTTGTTGTGCAGCAGTGGAATGGTTTCAAAGTTCATTCCAAAAATACCACCGATAACAGTTGCGGGTGCCAATAAACAGGTAACCACCGTCATCACTTTCATCACTTCGTTCATTTTTAAATTTACGTTACTTAAATACAGGTCATTTAAGTTCATCATCATATCCCGGTAGTTTTCGGCCAGTTCGTTTGCCTGTAAAATATGATCGTACACATCTTTAAAATATTTTTCTGTACGCTCTTCTATCAGTTCACTTTCGGTGCGTAAAATACCATTTACCAATTCCCTTACAGGCGCAATGCTTCTTTTTAATACAATCATTTCTTTACGCAGCATATTTATTTTTGCAAGGGTTCTTGTATTGGCATTGCGAACAATATCTTCTTCCAGCCCTTCAATTTTTTCTCCCAGTTTTTCCATTACCACAAAATAATTATCTACAATCATATCAATCAAAGAGTAAAATAAAAAATCTGCTTTTTGCTGCCGTACTTTACTCCCGTTTATTTTTAATCTTTCTCTTAAAGGGTTAAAAACATCTTTTGCTGCATCTTCCTGAAAGCTTATAACAAAATTTTTACCCAGTATAATGCTTATCTGCTCAATTTCTACCGCCGAATCTTTTTCGTTGAAGTACATCATATTTAATAAACAAAATACCAGGCCTTCAATTTCATCCATTTTAGGCCGTTGGCCAATACTTAAAATATCTTCTGTAATTAAATAATGGATACCGTAATGGCTGCAAATTTTTTCAACATCGGTTTTACGCAGGCCATCAACATTTATCCAGGTTGTTTTAGCAGAATCTAAATAAGGAAAACACTCCGGAACGTTTTTAAGTTCCTTCATATCCACATTTACTGTATCAAAATCGTAAACAAAAAGTTTTATTTCGTCAGGCTCTTTTCTGGTGGCTGCAACAGTAGGATTTACATGCAATACTTTTTTTGTACGCAGCAAATCCATGGGATTTAAAATATAAGAAAAATATTTTTTGCTTTGTTCAAACATTAGTTGAAGTTATATAAAATTACATTTATAATTGTTCATATAATTTTCTCAACTTTTCCCTGGTCATTATTTTTTCCCAATCTTTTCCCAAAGCATTTTCCCAAAGCGGCTTCATACCTAACGATACATCAATCATTTTATTAAAATCATCATCGTTTAAATTAGCGCAAATATGTTGTGGTATATCAATATTGTTTTTAGCCACCATCAGTTTAAATTCTTTTACACCTTCGGGATAATAATCCTGTAATTTATCAAACACAATGCAATTGCCTACACCATGTTTGGTACCCAGTAAATAACTTAAGCCGTAACTAACGGCATGCGCTACTCCAACCTGGCTGTAAGCAATACTCATACCGCCGGCATAAGATGCCATCATTAATTTATCGTCGCTGTCTGCATCCCAGTTGTCTTTATTTACATACACATCCCGGCAAAGCTGCAACGCTTTTTCGCCATAACTTTTACTGAATTCATTTAAGTAAGTGCCTGTTAAGCTTTCAATGCAATGAATATAACAATCCATGCCGGTGTAAAAGCGCTGGTTGGCTGGAGCGTTAGCAGTAAGTTCGGGGTCTAAAATAATTTGATCAAAAGGCGTAAAGTCTGAGTTCATACCCAGTTTTTTTGTGGGGCCGGTTAACACCGTTGTTCTGCTAACCTCGGCACCGGTACCACTTAAAGTTGGAATACCTACTTTATATACACCGGGTTGTTTTACCAAATCCCAGCCCTGGTAATCGGCAGAAGAGCCGGGGTTGTTCATCATTAAACCAACCGCTTTAGCAAGATCCATTGCGCTGCCACCACCAATACCAATTACACCGCTAACGCTTCCAAATTCTTCTTTTAATTGTTGTGCCAGGGTATCTACATAAGTGGTTTTAGGTTCGTAGGTAACATCAACATAAATAATTTTATCATTGCCCTTAAGCGGAACTCTTGCTGCTAAATCTTTTCCTTCAAAAAAATGATCAACCAAAAAAACCATTGGTGCATTTGGTTTA
>NZ_JANPCM010000459.1:0-2219 GCF_031430955.1 Ferruginibacter sp. | reverse complement strand
CGGGTAAATTCGTTTACGGTTAAATCAAAACGTATCCGTGGAGAAAAACCATACACTGTACTAAAACGTAAAGCAGTGCTGCACATTTTGGTATCTTTTCTTTCCAGCATTATATAATTTTCAAACTTAACTTTTAACTCTGCGTATAAGCTTACGGGGTTTAGTTCGGAGGTTTCGGTAACAAAAGAATCCGGATCGGACATTTTACCATAATTGCTGCAGGTACTTGCAAAAACAAAACGTTTTACACCAGCTTTTTCCGCTGCTTCAAATAATGCAACGCTTCCATCCCAGTTGGTGGTTTTAGCGTCGTCGCTAAATTTTTTGCAGGCGGGGTCGCCTACAATTGCGGCCAAATGTGCAATAGCATCAATACCTTCGATTGCTTTTTCTACATCTGCTGTATTTCTAACATCGCCTTTTAAAAATTCAAAATTGGGGTTAAGCATTACATCATACAATGCATCTCCCCCAAAATTTAAATTATCAAAGGCTCTAACCTGGTATCCTTTATCTAATAATTGACGAACTAAAACAGAGCCAATGTATCCGGCTCCACCGGTAACTAAAACCTTCATAAGTATGTATTTTTTTGCGTGGCAAAGGTAAGGGAAACAGCCTTAAGAAAGAAGATTATGGAGCAATTATGAAAGTAAATACACTATTAAGATTTTACTAAAATTCTTGCCGGGTTGCCTACCACTTTTACATTATCAGGCACATTTTTTACAACAACAGAACCAGCGCCTACAATTGCATTTTTACCAATGATGATACCCTCACGAACTACAGACTTTGCGCCTACAAAAGAGTTCTCCCCAACTTTTACATTACCACATAAAACTGCACCGGGACCAATGTGTGCAAAGTCACCAACCTCACATTCATGTTCTATTATGCTGAAGGTATTGCATATTGAACCTGTACCAATTTTTGCAAATGCATTGATGGTTACGTTCGGTGCAATCATTACGCCATGAGAAGCAATTTGCACGGTATGATCAATAACACCTGTTGGGTGAATGGCATTTACCGGAAGTAAACCTCTTAAGGCCAGGTTGTCAAAAATATTCCTGCGAATAGTGTTGTTACCAGTAGCAATAAAAAAATCATCCCGGGTTAACGCTTTAATACCAGTTTCCGACATTTCTTTTCCAAAATATTTTAGTGAAAGAGGGTTAAATGTTTTTTCTTCATTATCGCAATAACCTGTAGTTTTTATACCAAGGGCATGAAGAATTCCATTAATAACATATGAGTGGCCGGAGTATCCTATAAGTATCATAAAATTGGATTTTTTATTTATGCCGGATAAATTGTTTTTGTAATGGTACTTATTCCGGCATAACTAACTGATAACGTACAGAAAGGTTAATTATTGTACTCTAAAAAACGTAACTATTTAGTTTTAGACAGGTTGTGCAGGATTACCCGCCACCACTGTGTTATCGGGAATATCTTTTAGCACATTTGCATTGTTGGATATAATTACTTCTGAGCCGATAATAACACCAATATAAACAGTAGCACCCATGCCCACTATTGAATTTTTACCTATATAAACATTGCCAGCCAGTATTGCCCCGGGAGTAATATGAATATTTTCTTCCAAATAACAATCGTGGCTTATAACACAGCCGGAGTTAATGATACAATTAGGGTTTATTCTTACTTCGCTGCCAATAATTGCGCCAGCCATTACCTGGCAACCTTCGGCTATGGAAGCAGAGGGTTCGCAAATTGCCCGAGGATGAATGATAGCAGGAATATGGTAACCAATCTTTTTTAAACGGTTAAATATTTCTGTTCTTTTAGAAAGTTTTTTTAATGACCCAATTCCTATCACCGCAAATCTTACTCCTTCTGCAAAATATTTTTCCAAAACTTCTTCATCTGTACCTAATACGGGAACGTTCATTACATTTTTATTATCTGTGCTGTTAGAGGTGGCTCCAACAATATCAAATAAATTATTTTGCCTGATAATATCAATACAAATTTTTGCATGGCCCCCTGCGCCAATAATTATCAGTTTGGGGCGTCCCGAAGAAAAATCGTTTTTTGCTTTTGGCAAATTATTTTTTAATGTTGCTTCAACATCTTCTTTTGTTACTAATTTTTTTCCGGCAAAAACGGTAATATCAATATTATTTTTTTCTATCAGCTCCATTGCAGATTTAGAAATACGGATTCCTTTTGTATCTGCAACAGAAGTTTCA
>NZ_JANPCM010000458.1:0-4707 GCF_031430955.1 Ferruginibacter sp. | reverse complement strand
TACGCCTAATATTACACCCAACGGTAAGCCAACTTATTTAGAATTTAAAAAAGAAGAGCTGGATAAAATGTTTGGGAGGTAAAACCCCTATCTCCTGAAGGGGTAAATGGAGAAGATGTGAGCGAAGATTATATTAACGAGAAAGAAACTTAAAAGATTTAAAATTTAATCACCATCAGCAATTGCCTGATTTACATCAGGCTTTTTTTCTTCCTGTAAAAAAAATAAAAGCTTGCTCAGCATTTCTCCGTATTGTGCAGTTTTACCATGCTGCGTTTCAATATTTATATAGCGCTTGTTCAGTTCGCCGTAATACACACTTAGCGAACCATCTTTATTTACTTTTTCATTATCCTGTAAAATACTGTTGTAGCCCAGTGTGCTCATTTTATTGAATAATATTTCATCGGTGGTAAGTGTAATATCATCTATATCCTGCCAGCTATCTGCATAAACTTGTTTTGCATCATACTGCCTTTTGCCACCATTCTGATATGTCTTTACAGAAAAATCACCATCGGTATTATTATGCAGCGCAACAATGCAGGAAATAGTATCAGGTATTAATTGTAATAATTGTGCCGCAAATTTTTCCACTTCAACTACAGCAAGGGGATTTTTTTTGCCATTCGCTTTCAGAGTGGCATCAATACCGGTTCTTGAAAATATCCTGTTGGGATCAAATGTATATACCAAACCTTTAAACGGAAAACTTATATTACGTTGAGCATTATTTTCGATCTTAATTAATATGCCGCCTTTTTGTTCCAAAACAGTACGTGCTGCTTTTACTGCCGTTACTTCATCATCATGTAAATTAATACAGCAGGTGGTAACCAACTGGCCATATTGTGTTACTTTAAACGAAATATTTCTATCGCCTAATTTATAAAGAATGTTTTTTTCACTTGGTGTAAATCTTGCCGGTGCTGGCCCGCTGCAAATAGTTGCCGGTTTTTTTATTGCAAATGCAGCAGTGGTAATGGAAAGTAATATTGCCAGCCCGTTCATCAGGATGTAAAATTTGCTTCAAATATATCTATTAATTTTCTATTGGCTGCATATAACGGCTGTTATCCACGTGCTGTTCAAAAAAAAATCCTGCAACAATTAAGCTGCAGGATCTTTTTTCTATCATCATGAAACCAGAAGTTATACCGATGTGACTTTTATGTTATTCAAATCGGTATTTACCAAAAACCAACCCACAAATGCTATTCATGAATTTCAGCCGGCACACATTGCCCTAAAATGAAATTCAGTTTGGTATTATAATTTATTAAACCTTGCATAACATATCTTGCCACCATACTTTACTTTAATGGTGTACAAACCGGGCAGTAAATCATTTACATTAAGGGTAACTAAATTATTACCTGCCACACCCTGCAAATGCTTTTCTTTTACCAGTACATTAAGTGTATTATAAATGTAAGCATCAATTGCACCCGCTTGTGGTAAAAATACATTTACATTGATAAGATTGGTAGTAGGGTTAGGAAATGCCTGTAACTCACAAACTGAATTAACCACTCGTTCTATTCGTATTACCTGGCAATACTCTTTTACACAACCACCCAATGTAATTGCCCTTAAGCAAACTCTGTAAAAACCAGTATCATTAAATACATATACCGGGTTATTTTGGTGCAGTATTACAGGAGGTGTTGTTGCAGGCGATAATTTAGTTATCGTCCAGGTTTGATCAAGTATGGGAAAGTTGCTGTTGGCATGAAAATATATTTTATTAGGTACCAACGGATCTCTCTGGTAAACATAACTAACATGAATACTGTCGCAGTTTATTTGTGGCAGCACCTTTATTTCTTTACATGTTGTAGAGGCACAATTTGGGCCACGCCATGCTGTTAGGCAGGCAACATAAACACCTGGTTGTGCATAACGATGGGTTGCAATCGGGTCGTGGCTGCCGGTACCATCACCAAACGTCCAGGTATAAACAATATCATTGCTGATATAGTCCGGTACAAATTTATATTTCTGATTGTCATTACTGAATTTTTCAAATTTAAATTTAGAAAGATCTTTACAGTCTGGGACAGCTTGAGGAATAACAACCGTATCACATTTTTCTCTTACACAATTTGGTTCGGTTTGTACAGTAAGGCAAACCCTGTAGATTCCGGGTTGTGTATATTCATGCACAGCATTCCACGTGCCTGCAAATGTGCCATCGCCAAAACTCCATTTTGCAATAGCGTTGACAGTGGTTACCGCAGTTAAATTAGTGAAATGCACTTTACGTGGATTAAGCGAATCCCGGTGCATGCTGAAGTTTAAGGGTATGTTGCATGGCGATTGTACAATAACAGTTTTGCAAATCTCCCTCACACATGGTGCTGTTCCGGCAGCATTAATTGCTTTCTTTACTCTTATACAAACTGTATAAATACCACCTTGTGCATAGTCGTGAGTTGGATTGGCAACATTGGGGTCGCCCAGTATTCCGTTAACACTGGTGCCATCACCAAACGTCCATCTGATAGAATCTGCAGCAATAACAGGCGCACTTAAATTAGTAAACTTAGTTCTTAATGGATGTGATGGATCGGGTTGAGAACTGAAATTAGCTGTAAAGTCGCAGGGTTGAGTAACAGCAACTGATTTGCAAATTTCACTTACACATGGTGGCGTACCTGCTAAAGAATTATTTTTCTTTACACGGATACAAACATTGTAAAAACCTGCATTGGGATACACATGAGTTGGTGTTGAAAGATTACTTACCAAACCATTTATCACCGGTGAACCATCACCAAAATTCCATCTTATAGAATCGCCCTGTTCAACAGGTATAGATTGATTTTGAAAATGTATCGTATTCCAGTTGGTGGCATCTGCATGCCAAATAAAATAAGCCTGCAGGTTGCATGGAGTTGTTTGTTGAATGATAACCTGTTTAAAAACCGAATCGGCACAAACAGTAACACCATTAGGATTTGTTCTTATAATTATATGCGTAACACTATACACACCAGTTGAAGCATAAGTGTGCGTTGGTAGTGGAATACTAACTGCATTACCATCGCCAAAGCGCCAGTAATGTATAGTATTAATAGAGTCGCCAATAACAACAGGCGTAAATTTTACTGCACTGCCGGTTACAAATTGAAAGCTAAAATCTGCATTGCAGGTAGTGCCGGGCTGGGCTTTGGATGTAAAACTAAATGCTGTGAGTACAACCAGCAAAAGGGTAATGATTTTTTTCATAACAAACATTTTTGATTAAAGGTTAAATTGGTTTTCGTTTGTATGAAGTAGATACGCTTAGTTTTAACATCGTTGCCTGAAGGGTAGAAAAAAATTAATATTTTTCTCTTAGCTGCTGTAAAAACTGCTCTACAGCTTTACGTACCGGCGTGGCACCGGTAATATAATTATTGGATAATACGGAGAATATCAGCAGCTTACCTTTATGAGTAATTAAATAACCGCTTAAAGCACAGTTATTACTTAATGTGCCGGTTTTTGCATAGATAAAACCTGCATCTTTTTTATAATAAGAAGACAGCGTGCCTTCGCCGCCGGTAGGTAAAATGTTTTTCATCCTTTCTAAACCAAATTCGTTTTTCATTTTATTAAGAATGTAAACAAAACTTTTTGGTGTAAATAAATTATAGCGGCTCAACCCGCTGCCATCCACCCATTTGGGTTTTTGCAGAATATCTTTTAAATCTAATTTTAAAATGGTATCAATAATTTTTTCATCATTCATAAAACCCAAATGCTCATTGCTGGCCATTAATAAAGTTTGTTCTGCAAAAAAATTATCGCTGCGGTGCATCATGGGTTTAAAAAGGGAATCGGTGGGTTGGGAGTGGATGATCAGATCACCAGTCTTGTCGTATATCCACCAATCTGACCCAATCATATTTTTTAATGTATCTTTTAATAGTGACTGGATGTTTGTAATATCTGGTGTAAATGGCACTTCTTTATTTTTATCATTACCATTAATAAAAGCAAAATGGTTATCGTTAAATCCTTTAATGACTTCGAAGCCAGTTTTTAGTTTTTCAAGTACACCACTTTGACTCTGGTAAAACGATGGAACAATACTGACGCTGTCTGAATTAACCCATTTTACTTTAATGATATTACCATAAATTGGAAAACTACTCATTTGGGACATATAACTTTCTTTATAGTCATTCCATGCCCACCCATTGCCTAAAAAATCTTTGAATACAAAAGTTTCTGATAAATAAATTTTTTTTTTGATTCTTCAAGAATTTTAATACTGGTTGATTTTTAAATTCAGGTAGTAAAAATGTAGGATCCCCTGAGGGTTCAATTACTGTCGAATCCCCTTTCATTTGATATCTCAACCCCACCAAACTATCTCCCAAATATTTCATCCCTGCATACAGCGTAAATAATTTGGTATTACTCGCCGGAATAAAATATTTAGTAGCATTATAATTATACCAGTATTTATTGGTGGCTGGTTCGTAAATACTTATACCAATATGTCCGCTGCTAATAGCAGTATCTTTTAATAAAATGGTATTGGCTTGTTTGCTGATCTGTTTGCTTATTGAACACGAACTAAAAATAACAGGCAGTAGCAATGCAAAAGCCCTAATTACTAATTCCAAATTCCTAACTCCTTTTTTATTCTTCTCCATTTGATATTAAAGTTATAATTTTCAACAACATTACAAACTATGTTTTTAATAAAACGCT
>NZ_JANPCM010000457.1:0-8427 GCF_031430955.1 Ferruginibacter sp. | reverse complement strand
GCAATTTTAACCCATATTTTTTTAGATGCATTTAATAATTACGGTGTGGGCTGGTTTGAACCCTTTAACCATTACCGTATTTCTTTCAATATTATTTATGTTGCCGATCCTTTCTTTTCTATTGTACCCGGCATTGCATTAATCATCTTATTATTACTGAAGCAAAAAAATAAAAAAAGGCATTACTGGTGGAAATTTAGTTTGTGTATTAGTTTTTTATACCTCTGCTACGCTGTTATTAACAAAATAATTATTAATCATGATGTTCAACAGGTGTTGGCAAAACAGGAAATAAAATATACCCGTTATTTTACTACTCCTGCACCATTACAAAATTGGTTGTGGTATGTTGTTGCAGGTAACGATAGTGGCTATTATACAGGTTACCGTTCTGTATTTGATAAAAGCCCGGAGATGCAGCTGCGGTATTTTCCCCGTAATACTTTTTTACTCGACAGCCTGCCTGCGGATAAAAATATAGCCGCAGAAAAACTCATTCGGTTTTCTCAACAATTTTATACGGTAGAAAAAAAACAGGATACGCTAATTTTTAATGATTTGCGTTTTGGGCAAATCATTGGCTGGCAAAATCATGGTGAACCATTTGCATTTTATTACTATTTACATCCTGATATTGATAATACGCTGGTGGTGCAACGTGGCCGCTTTGCAAAATGGAACGGGCAGGTGTTTAAATCATTGGTAAAACGAATTGCAGGTAACTGATACCGTGTGCATGCTATAAAATTTATTTTATAAAGACGGGGAGAATAAACGGGCAAATTTTTCGGGAAACTGAGTTAGCACCGAACGCTTGTACCATTGCTTAGCATCTAATTTTTTTGCATGTTTCAGATCATCAAAAAACACAGTCCGCATTTTTTTTGAAAAAGCAGCATCATAAATTATGGCATTCACTTCAAAATTTAATTCAAAACTGCGGTGGTCCATATTAGCGGTACCAACCATTGATAATTTACTGTCGGTTACAAGTGTTTTGGCATGCACAAAACCTTTTTGGTAAAGATATATTTCCACCCCGGCCTGCAAAAGATTATTGTAATTTGCTTTGGATGCAGCGTTTACCAGTTTTGAATCGCTTTTACCGGGCACCAGCAATTTAACAGCAAGGCCGCTGGAAGCGGCAATCATTAATGCATCTACAATACTTTCTCCCGGAATAAAATAAGGTGTAGTAATAAGTATTTCTTCTTTTGCCAGGTTTATAGCCTGCAGCACAGAAAATAATACTGAGGGCTGAGCTGAATTGGGGCCGCTGCCAACAATTTGTACATAAGTATTTTCTTTAACAGCTTCGGGATTATCAAAATATATTTTATTGGGTTTTAAACTGCCCGGGCAGCAAAAATTCCAATCAGTTAAAAAAAGATACTGCAGGTAATATACACCAGGCCCGTCAATTCGCAGGTGGGTATCACGCCAGTATAATTGCTTTTTTTTATTGTTTACATACCTGTCGCTTACGTTTATACCACCAACAAAACCGGTGTACCCGTCAATAACAACAATTTTTCTGTGGTTGCGGTAATTAATACGGTTGGCCAGTAAATAAAAATGCACTTTATGAAAAGGAAATATTTCAACCCCGGCATCGAGTAACCGCTTTTCAATTTTCTTTTTTATTGTGGGGCTGCCAAAATCATCATAAATAAACCTTACCTGCACACCTTCTTTCGCTTTACGAATAAGCATTTCAATAACAGCGGTACCTGTTTCATCACACTCATAAATATAATACTGCAGGTGAATATGGTGCTTGGCTTCACTAAGGGCTTTAAGTAATTCAGGAAATTTTTCTTCGCCATTCAACAAAAGTTTTACCCGGTTATGGCGGGTTACCGGGCTTTGCAGCGATCGTGTAAGCATTGCAGACAATTCAGCATTATCATCACCTTCAATATCTTCCAGGTCCAATTCCACTTCATTATAATGCAGTATATTTTTTTTCATTTGCTGCATTATTTTTTCATCTTCGCTGTTCTTTTTCGAATACAATTTCTTTCTCCAGTAATTAACGCCAAATGCCAGGTAAAAAAGAATACCAAAAACAGGTATAAAAATGCAGAATAAAAGGTAAGCCATAGTTTTGGTGCTGCTGCCAGTCTCATAAATGTTACGCAGGCAAACCAGTATAACTATCACAATATAAATTATTAATGCAATCCACGTCCAGTTCATAAACAGGTTAATATCCTTCAAAGTTATTCTATTGTTTTTTATTAATAGTGAAAATGATGCTGGGGAATACATCAATATTGTTATCTGCGTACTAACTTTTAAAGAGTGGGAGAGAGTGTTTCAAAGCCCTTATTATTAAAATACGAAAAATAAAAATTTCATAAGCAGGATTTATGGTTAATAATTTTTGGAACAGCAATGTTTTTTTGACGCATTTTATACAGTTGTTTCAGCTGTTTATATTACTGAGCTACATTGCCAGATCTATTCCCGGCAAATGGGCATGACTCAAGCCAAATTACAGACTCCCCATTCAAAAAAAATTAGCCTTTTTTTCAAATAAAAGGTAGCCTTTATGCGTTTACAATAAAAAGTAACCCAAACTCAACCCGTATGAAACAATTTTTACCCCTTTTGGTGGCCTTATGTTGCCCCATTTTTGCTTTTTGCCAGGATATTACCGGCCTATGGAAAGGCACCATGTTTAACGATTCCACACAAAAATCTTTGCCGTACGAAATGGTTATCAGTAAAGAAAACGGAAAGTACACCGGCTATTCTCACAGTTGGTTTTTAGTAGATGGCAAAGAATATTATGGCGTTAAAAAAATTAAGGTACGTGTGGCTAAGGATGGAAAAATTGTTATGCAGGATGCTGAACTTATAGAAAATAATTATCCCGGCGGCCCCGACAAAAATGTGTACCAGTTAAATGTGCTTGACCTTGCCAACAGTGGCAATGAAATAACTTTGCAGGGTCCGTTTGTTACCAACCGTACAAAAGTTTATACTGAGCTAACAGGCCGTATAAATGTAAAAAAGGTAAGTCAATTAACCGGGAGTGAGTTGATGACCTTTTTGCAAAAAAATGGAATGGATAAAAGTTTTACTGCGGTAAAATAAAAGTAAAATATTTATTTCTTTTATAAATTACTAAGGCAATATCTAATATTGCCTTTTTGTTTTTATTTGACAGATAAAATTACAGCCTCATTAGTATAAATGTGAAGCACCTCATTTTCTACCTCAATCTCTTTCTCAAAACGTAGCCCGAGTTTAGTTAACAGTTTTATAGAACTTATATTTTTCGGCAATGTTGTAGCAAGAACAGGATGATAGTCCGAATTTTTGCTTACCACCGATAATATTTCTTTTGCAGCTTCATAAGCATAGCCGTTACCATTAAACTGTGGTAAAAAAGCAAAACCAATATCAAAATGTTCTAAATAATTTCGCTTGAGAAAAGAAATTATTCCAATAGGAGTATTGCTCTCTTTAATACTAACTACCCAGTAAAATAAATTTTGAGTGTTCAGTATTTTGTAGATATACGCAATAGCATCATCTTTTGAATGCACATTCCTGTCTCCAATAAATTCAATCCATCCCGGTGAGTTTAAAATGGCAATAATAAAATCATGATCCTCTAAAGACAATAGGTTTAAATTAAGCCTTTCTGTAAAAATTTTATTTTGCATTTTTAAATATAAAATGTTGTCCGGTAATTTATCAACTCTCGTATAACCTTTACATTAACGATTTAATTTTAAGGTGTTTTGCTTTTCATTTCATCTGTAAAACGTAATTTTATTTGCAAACCAAATATACATTACTCTGCAGTAATTTATTTGTTGCTGGAAGTAAGCCAGGATTTTTTTTAAAATAAGTACTGTATCATCATACAGTCAACAAAGTCTAAGCTTATAATTTTTATCTATAAGTATATAAATTTTATAGATAAATGTTATCCCAAGATTATTGTATGTTTGAACCTTAAACAATAAAAAATTTATTACAAATGGACAATAACACATCCCCAGACACACCAGCATTAGACGTAAACAATGAAAGCATTGCCAGCAAATGCCCGTTTTCTGGCGGATCACTCAAGCAAAGTGCCGGCAGCGGTACAAGAAACCGTGACTGGTGGCCCAATCAATTAAAGTTAAACATATTGCGTCAGCACTCTTCTTTATCAAACCCGATGGGAGCGTCTTTCAACTACGCAGAAGAATTTAAAAGCCTCGATCTGGATGCTTTGAAAAAAGACATTTTTGATTTAATGACTACCTCGCAGGATTGGTGGCCTGCTGACTATGGCCATTATGGCCCGTTCTTTATCCGTATGGCCTGGCACAGTGCAGGTACTTACCGCATTCAGGATGGTCGTGGTGGCGGAGGCTTCGGCACCCAGCGTTTTGCACCATTAAATAGTTGGCCAGATAATGCCAATCTTGATAAAGCCCGTTTATTATTATGGCCAATTAAAAAGAAATATGGTAAAAAAATTTCCTGGGCCGATCTTATGATTCTTACAGGCAATTGCGCTATAGAATCAATGGGTTTACCAACCTTTGGTTTTGGTGGCGGACGTGAAGATGTATGGGAGCCGGCAGAAGATATTTATTGGGGTTCGGAAAAAGAATGGTTAGGCGGAGACCAACGTTATACCGGCGACCGTAACCTGGAGAATCCATTAGCTGCGGTTCAAATGGGATTGATTTATGTAAATCCTGAAGGGCCCAACAGCAACCCAGACCCGCTTGCTTCTGCCCGTGATATTCGTGAAACTTTTGGCCGCATGGCTATGAATGATGAAGAAACCGTAGCACTTATTGCCGGTGGGCACACTTTTGGTAAAACCCATGGCGCTGCCGACCCCGGAAAATACGTTGCTGCAGAGCCAGCAGCTGCCGGTATTGAAGAACAAAGCCTTGGTTGGAAAAATACTTACGGCAGTGGTAATGCAGGCGATACTATTACAAGTGGTTTGGAAGGCGCATGGACAACTACTCCAACAAAATGGAGCAACAATTATTTCGAAAATCTTTTTGGTTACGACTGGGAGCTTACCAAAAGCCCTGCCGGAGCACATCAATGGAAACCAAAAGATAATGCAGGTGCCGGTTTGGTACCAGATGCTCATGATCCTGCAAAACGTCATGCACCATTTATGCTTACTACCGATATTGCATTAAAAGCAGATCCTGCTTATGAAAAAATTTCGAGATATTTCTTCGAAAATCCAGATCAATTTGCTGATGCTTTTGCCCGTGCATGGTTCAAACTAACGCACAGGGATATGGGCCCACGTGTTCGTTACCTGGGTAAAGAAGTGCCTGCTGAAGAATTGATCTGGCAAGATCCTGTTCCGGTTGTTACATACGAATTAATAAATGATGAAGATATTGCTGTATTAAAAAGCAAAATACTGGCTACAGAATTATCTGTGTCTGAATTGGTAGCTACCGCCTGGGCATCAGCATCCACCTTTCGTGGTTCTGATAAACGTGGTGGGGCTAACGGTGCCCGTATTCGCCTTGCACCTCAAAAATATTGGGAAGTAAATAATCCCGGGCAACTTTCTAAAGTGCTAACTGAACTGGAAGCAATTCAAACTGCATTCAACAATGAGCAGACCGTAAATAAAAAAGTTTCGATGGCCGACCTGATTGTTTTAGGTGGTTGTGCAGGTATTGAGCAGGCTGCAAAAAATGCAGGACATAACGTAACTGTGCCTTTTAAAGCAGGAAGAACCGATGCAACGCAGGAACAAACTGATGTAGAATCATTTGCCGTGCTGGAACCACTTGCAGATGGTTTCCGCAATTATCTTAATGCTAAACACACTTCGTCAGCAGAAGAAATGCTGGTGGATAAAGCACAACTGTTAACCTTAACCGCTCCCGAGTTAACGGTGCTGGTAGGTGGAATGCGAGTGCTAAACACCAACCTTGGTCAATCGCCGCATGGTGTATTTACTAAAACTGTGGGAGCACTCACCAACGATTTTTTTGTAAACCTGATTGATTTTAGCACTACCTGGAAAGCTGTTTCGGCATCACAAAATATATTTGAAGGCCGTGACCGTAAAACAGGTGAAGTAAAGTGGACTGCTACAAGGATTGATCTAATTTTCGGTTCTAACTCAGAGTTACGTGCCCTTGCTGAATTGTATGCTTGCGAAGATGCCAAAGAGCAATTTGTACACGACTTTGTAGCAGCGTGGAATAAGGTAATGAATTTGGATCGTTTCGATCTGGCTTAATTACAACTTTATATTTGATATTAAAAGCTGGCCTGGTAACAGGTCAGCTTTTTTACTTAATTAAAGAAAGAAAAACTAAACTGTTTTTTTCGGTGGCAGATCAAAAGCAATCGCTTCATGCTCAAAATGTCCATTATGTGAACCATCACAAAACGGTTTGTTTTTTGAAAGGCCACAACGGCAAAAGGAAACTATTTCTCTTCCCTGTAAATTATACACGCCACCGTTTCTGTCCACTACTTCAACATCGCCTTCAATTTTTAAAGAGCCGTTATTGTTAACGGTAATTTTTGTTGTTGCCATTTTACTTTTTTTCAAAAATAGGTACTAAATTAAAACTATTGGTAATTAAAAATTATTTATGTTCGGATAATGCGAATGTCTTAGCAATGGTCACCGTAATTATTGGTGTGCAGGAAAGGAAAAAAAATTGCCGTTGTAGTACCAACAACAACAAAGTTTTTAGCAAGTAAAGATTACTGCTTTTTAATTTGCTGTCTTGTGTACTTTTCCGAAGCATGTCCTGCTGGTAAAAAAGCCCCACTCGGCGCAGAACTAAACAACACATCCACACAGCAGAAACGGACTTAAAGGTAAAATACCCATGGTAGCTGCTTTACTAAAGCACTATTTTTTTTAAACAAAATAAAAAGCAACCTTTTTCGTTTAATCGTAGTCTTTATATTTGAATTAAAAAATCCGAACAAATGAAAAAAATACATTTTATGTTAATGGCATTAACTGCCATATTGTTCTTTGTGTCTTGTAAAAAAGATACCACCGTTGCGCCGCAACTAAACTTTAGCAATAATCTTACCGAGGGTACCGCCGTAAATGGTGAATATACCATTACAGGACATATTACTTCGGCAGCAAGGCTGTTAAAAGTTACCTTAACAATAGAAGGGCAGGCTACCCCTTTTTTAGTTGATGAGACAACTGCAAAAAACAAAAACGAATATGATTTCTCTTATTTAGTAACAGGTATTACAGCCAACACTTATATTTTGATAGATGCATATGACCAGGCTGGCGGAAAAATAACGCTGCGATTTTTGATAAAAAAATAATAAAAAAGGCCGGATGGATAATCCGGCTTTTTATTTACTGGTATCTCTTTAGTTTATATTAATTGGTATTTACTTACAACTGGGGTTTGTGAAAAACGCCGTTATTGTTAGTATGCAGCCGGGCAAATACGACATTGGCGTACAACAATGTGAGAAATGAAAGTTGTAGCAAAATTGAAGGCACACGGTTTTAATGAGATTGCGGTTATAGTTGGAGTGGGCTTCTGGCTGTGTTGTTGTTTTATTATTTCATCTGAGTTTATGCTTCCGTTACAAAGCGCTAAGAACTATAGACAACAGTCGCCTGCCCACGGCAGAAGACTGACGCCAGTGCGGAGAGACAATTTGCATCGCTTATAACAACAACGGCTAAAAACCTTATGTTATGTGCTGGCTATAAATTTACGATACTTGGATAACACCTGGAAACTCCGAATTTTTTAATAAATCCAGGAGTTTGGGAATTAAGTTGATATAAGTCTCCTGTCTATTATTTACTCCGCAAAGTATTGCAAGAATAAAAGTAACAGCCTTTAAATTTTGTTGATACGGCAGATTTCGATCTGCCGTAACGAAGACTTCAAAATTATTCTCCATAATTAAGCGTAATAATTCTCCGTTTTTTTTGCCAAGCCAGTTCATATCTCTTACAGTTAAAACTTCATGTTCTGTTCCAAAAAATTCAGAAAGTTTTGTGGGTAAACTTTCGTCAAGCAAAATTTTCATGAAGAACCTTTTCAGAAGTTAGAGAAGTTTTTGCCATTTCCAGAACATTAATCGCAGCAGTTTTTGTAACTGATGGAAAGTCTGCAAGAAACATTTCAAGATCGTCACCGCCTTCCAAATAATCAAATAGGGTTTGAATAGGAACTCGTGTACCAGCAAAAACAGGGGCACCACTCATAACTTCAGGGTCAATGCTTATTTGTCCGTATAACATATCTTCAAATTTTAATAAAGTTACCGCTTTTTTTAACTCTTTATATTGGGAACTCAACGGCAGCTAACACATAACGTTTGTATTTATGCACTCTACGCTATAAATCTAAACCAACTGTATTGACAACCAAAGTTGTAATACAGTTTGTATTAGAAAAGTACTAATGCAAT
>NZ_JANPCM010000456.1:0-6379 GCF_031430955.1 Ferruginibacter sp. | reverse complement strand
CGCGAGGCCGCAAGCATCTTAAACCGCACGATCATGAAGCAGCTGCAGCAAAGAAGAAGACGATAAAATAGAGACTTACTAATGCAAAATGGGTAATAATTTTAAAAAAATGTAACCCAATTTTAGTTGTATAATAACTTTATAAATAATTAATAAATATTCCCCGTTTCCATATCGATTTGGTAAGGTATCCAAACTTCTCTATCAGCATATGAATTAACGCCTGAAATGTTGATATTTTCCATTTGATACTTGTGTTTCAAAAAGAATTCAAACGTATTGTTTTTCCTGTGCAATTTATCATTTTCATACTTACCAATTCGTAATTCATCGCCGGTAAAATAACCCCAATAATTTACAATTCTATTTCCTTTATCATCTTCTATATAATGTTCGTACTTATTACTAGCAACACGTATTTTCTTTTCTTTAAAATTTATTATTGATGGACTATTATTTTTAAATTCAATAAAGTTCTTAAAAACACCCTTCTTAAAAAGACTGTCTTTTAAAACCGGAATATCAAATAAAGATGCATTATAAAGTTTTATTTGCTCGAATGTTTTAACCGTAAGTCTATCAATTCTATCAACTGCATTTTTAAAATCATATACTTCAATTAATCCATTCAAAATAAGCTTTAAAATCTCATTCTCAGTCTTATAATCATCCATTTCATTTTTTTCATTTTTAAATAATACGCCATTAACCACTGTGTCTATTCTTTGAAATGGCATGTATAGGTTTCCCTTATTTAAGTAATATTCCCACTTGCAATACAAAAAACTTCTTGACTTAGGATTTTTTGAAATATCCATTGCTTTATTTTTTTTGTCATCTATCCCCGACAACCAAAATTTTCTCAATACAATTAATAACTTGATATTATTTTTTTCAAATGAATGCTGATAAAATTCATTATAATAATTCTCCAGCGACTTCGCCACGCCTTCGTTGAAAGTAACTTTTCTTCCTACTCTTTTTTTATCAGCAATAAATTGAAATGCCGGAACAAAACCCAACTTTGAAGTATCAAACCTGTTATCAATAATTTCAATTGAAGAAAAAGGTAATTTTATTTCTGCCGGAGCAATTTTTGAAACCCTAAGATCAAATTTTTTTTCTCTAAGTCCGTCAGGATTTGTTGCATTAGTTTTTATTTTTTGGCAAAATCCAAAAAAAGGTATTAAAATAAAAACTAAAAGGAAAATTTTCTGCATATAAACTTATTCATATTTCATAAAAAATAAAACATATTAGTAAATTTCGCCTGTGTCCATATCAACCTGATAATATTTTTCAACTGCCTTGAATGAAGTCTTTTTTCTACCAGTGTTTGTTGCAAGGTTAAACAGAGAAGTATACATTAATTCGTGCTTTACATTTCTGTCTATACTTTTGATTCCAGCAAAGTAAAATGTATTTTGGTGTCTTATTAGTTTTGAATATTTATCTCCGGAATTAATAAAAAGATTAACCCCATCGCAGAAACCCCAGGCATTTCTTTCCGGGTATTCTTTTTTATCAACTCTTACATATAAAATATCTCCTAACTTACCTTCCCTTAATTCATATTCAATTATTGAAGGTGAATTATTCTTAAATTCTTCAAAATTTTTATACACCCCTTTTTTATATGTTATAAAATTCAATATTGGCAAGCCTGATTTTTTAGCATTGCTCGTTAATATCTCATCATATGACAGTTTTCTCCTTTTAGCAATTATTTCTTCTAAATTAATTTGATATAGCTTAGTTAAAGAATTTTTTAATGCAACTTTTATAAATTCTCCAGCAAAGGCGGGTAATTGTTCTTTAAAAGTAAAGATCGAGTCCACACGAAATAATGGATAATAAGCACTTCCGTTATTCAAATAAAATTCCAGCCTGCTAATAATTCCAGCATCCCATCCATTTTTCGGCTGCCCCTGTTTCTCATTACTATACAGCACAGGCGCTATTTCTTGAGAAATCCAAAGTTTTTTAATAACAATTACTATTTTATTCAGGATAGAGGTATCGTTGCTTAACTGCAGATAATTTGAAACCCATTTTTCAATACTGGCATTAACGGAAGATGAAGGATTAAAATAATAAGTTTTGGGCCATCCCTTCTTAAAATTTGTAAAACCGTCTAACGAATAATATCCAAGCGCACTTGTATCATCTCTGGCATCTATAACATTAACTGAACTAATTTTATTTGCCATACCAGGAGTTCTAATTTCATTTTGCAATACAGTTTCTGCTTTGTTATTATAATTAATCGGTTTTGTATCTATTTGAGCATTTGATACAAAACAGTTTAATACAATAAGAAATAAAAAAAAGATTATTTTCAATAAGTTTAGCAGGGTATTCATCATAAACAGGATTTACTATTTTATTTTTATTTGCTTTTATTAGCAATTATACCATTTTTCCACAATCTTTCCATCAAATTTCCCTCTCCCAAATAATCGTCCTATCTTTACACGACCTCTAAGATTTTTCTTTCTTAAATCTCCTGCTGGTCGCAATAGTTTGGGTTAAAAAATTCGGCAATTTTTATTTAAATACAGCATTAACGTTGAAGGTTTAAAAATCAACGCTGATGGTTCTTATTTTTTGTTTGGTTACCCAATATAGTACAAATTATAAACTTATGATTATGGCAAAATATATTTTTGTAACCGGCGGCGTTACATCATCTTTAGGCAAAGGCATTATTGCAGCATCGCTGGCAAAGCTTTTGCAGGCAAGGGGTTTAAAGGTTACCATTCAAAAATTCGATCCCTATATTAATGTGGATCCGGGTACTTTAAACCCTTACGAACATGGCGAATGTTTTGTAACCGACGATGGCGCCGAAACAGATTTAGACCTTGGCCACTACGAACGTTTTTTAAATATTCCCACATCGCAGGCCAGTAATGTTACCACCGGCCGTATTTATCAGACCGTAATTAATAAAGAAAGAGAAGGCGCCTATTTGGGTAAAACCGTACAGGTAATTCCGCATATTACGGATGAGATAAAACGCCGCATGCTTTTGCTGGGCAAAACCGGTAAATATGATATTATTATTACAGAATTAGGCGGTACAGTTGGCGATATTGAAAGTTTACCTTTTGTAGAAGCGGTGCGCCAGTTACAGTGGGAAATGCCCGAAGAAGATTGCATGGTAGTGCACCTTACTTTAATCCCCTATTTAAGTGCTGCAAAAGAATTAAAAACTAAACCTACGCAGCACAGTGTTCGTTTACTCAGCCAGGAAGGTGTTCATCCCGATGTAATTGTTTGCCGTACAGAGCAGCCACTAAACAATGAAATAAAAAAGAAAATCGCACTTTTCTGCAATGTAAAAACCAATGCCGTTATTGAAGCAATGGATGCCAGCAGCATTTACGAAGTTCCTTTAATGATGCTGCAGGAAGGGTTGGATATAATTGTGTTGAAAAAATTACAAATTAACGGCTATGCCGCACCGGAACTTGCCAAGTGGCGTGCCTTTTTAGACAAACTTAAATATCCAAAAACAAAAGTTACCATTGGGCTTATTGGAAAATATATTGAGTTGCAGGATGCTTACAAATCTATTTTAGAAAGTTTTGTACATGCCGGTGCCATGAATGAATGTAAAGTAAAAATTGTAGATGTACACAGCGAAACTATTACCGAAGATAATGTGGCAGAAAAATTAAGTAAACTGGATGGCTTATTGGTAGCTCCCGGTTTTGGTAACCGTGGTGTAGAGGGTAAAATTACAGCCGTAAAATATGCAAGGGAGAACGACTTGCCATTTTTTGGTATTTGCCTCGGTATGCAAATGGCTGTAATTGAATATGCCAGAAATATTTTAGGCTGGGATGATGCCAATTCAACAGAAATGGAAAAGGCAACGCAGCATCCGGTTATAGATTTAATGGATGAGCAAAAAGATATTACTGCCAAAGGTGGTACCATGCGTCTTGGCGCTTATCCCTGCCAGATTAAAGAAGGCACATTAGCGCATAACATTTATGGCACTACTGAAATTAGTGAGCGCCACCGTCACCGTTGGGAGTTTAACAATAAATACATTACCGATTTTGAAAAAGCTGGCTTAATACCAAGTGGAAAAAATCCTGCAACTGGTTTGGTAGAAATTGTGGAACTGCCTAATCACCCATTTTTTATTGGAGTACAGTATCACCCCGAATTAAAAAGCACGGTAGAAAATCCGCAACCCATTTTTGTACATTTTGTAAAAGCTGCTAAAGCCTTTGCTGAAAAAAGAGATGCAGTAAAAAATCCTTTATTGCAGAGTGAGATGATTTAGCCCCTAAAGAGGGAAATGGAGGAGACTGAAGCGATGATAATGTAATAAATTTTTGGGGGCAAACATTTGTTCTTTGTGGGACATCGTTGTGTCACTTCCCGATATATCGGGATAGGTATACTTTTATTAAACGCCTTAAGGTTATCTTACTTTTAGTAAAAAGTAAATGTATTTTTCTATGCTTCCATGCCTCTGTGGCAATAAAAATAATCTGTGGCAACAAACCAAAAACTTTCTATGGACGATCTCAACCGTAAATCGGTGGATGAGTTCAAACGTTCCGAAAAAACTCCTGTGATTGTGGTATTGGAAAATATCCGCAGTGCTTACAATGTGGGCAGTGTATTTCGTACAGCCGATGCTTTTTTATTAGAAGCCATTTACATAACCGGTTACACCTGCATTCCTCCACATAAAGAAATAAAAAAAACCGCCTTAGGTGCAGAGGAAACTGTAACATGGAAACATTTTGCAAACGCAACAGAAGCAATTACATTATTAAAAGAAAACGATTACAAAGTCTATGCGGTGGAGCAGGCCATTAACAGCATCTCTTTAGAAAAAATTGCGCTAACAAGCAATGAAAAAGTGGCTTTTATTTTTGGCAACGAAGTTACCGGTGTAGAACAAACTACCATTGAACAATGCGATGGCTGTATCGAAATTCCGCAATTAGGTATGAAACATTCTTTAAACATTGCCACTGCTGCAGGTGTGGTACTTTGGGAAATTGTAAGAATAAGGCTGTAATGATATCAACAATAAAAAGGGATTATAAAAAAAGCCGCAGAAAATTCTACGGCTTTTTATCATAAAAAAATAATTTATTATTAATTCTTCTTAAAAATTACTGATTTTTTAAACGAAGTAGTTTCATCAGTAACTGTTAGCAAATACATTCCTTGGGCAAGTTTGCTTACATTAATATTTTTTTGTGTTGTTCCTGCAGCGAAAGATTCTGATAAATTAGTAATCCTCCTTCCACTTACATCACTTACAATGACATTTAACCTTCCTGCTTTGGGATTTTCAACCACATAATTAAGCATATCATTAACTACAGTTGGATAAATGGCAAGGTCAATATTCTTTGTATTAAGATTTGCCTTAATTATGCCTGACAATTTAGAATATCCCGTTCTGTCCACCAATTTTAAACGATAATAGCTAAGTCCCCCACCAGACAGGCCATCATTAAAAGAATAGCTGGATCCAGCAGCAAATCCAGTAGCATTTACCCGGCCTATTTCATCAAAGTTTACACCATTTTTAGAACGGTACACAATGAAATATCCACTATTTATTTCGCTGTTAGTTATCCAATTTAAATCTACGCCATTAGTTTTTGAAGCAGCATTAAAAGATACTAAATTAATAGGTAGAGGGCCATTAAACACCATCGTAAAATTATCAAGGCCAACCCCACACCCTTCTACTGTATTAATACTTTCCACCCTAATACGCACTTGATTATCTGTAGCATTAGTACTAACCACCAACGACTGATTGGTTACTGCAAAAGTAGTGTTAGTATAACCATAAGTTGTGGTAGAATAAACTGTATTTGAAGGTAATCCTGTAACAATTATTCTTATTTCAGCAGGATTGGCTGTAAAAGGATCACAATTGGTTCTGCGGAAGGCAACAAAATTAATTGTATACACTGAATTAATTCCAATGTTAACATCTTGCTGAATACAAGTAAAAGCATCAATTTCGGTTACATTATTTGCAGCATTTGACCCACCGAAATCAGTTTCTGGTCCCATTTCCGGTACACAGCCTCCGTTATTCCAGCTTCCAAATCCATTCATTGCAGAATTTGAGATAAGATTTTGCGACTTTGCACTTAATAAAGTACATAAAGTAAATACCAAGAGTACATTTTTTTTCATTGTGTTACAGTTTTAAAAATTTAAAATAATTTGGTTATCAGGTGAATAAGGTTTGCAATCTTGGAGTAGGTGAATTTGAAAACAAAAATAATGCATTTTATTAAAAGTTTCAAAATAATAAAAAATTACTTCCAAAAAATATTGCAGTCACGTAATATTGATTTTTGCAAATATATCTAAACGT
>NZ_JANPCM010000455.1:0-5111 GCF_031430955.1 Ferruginibacter sp. | reverse complement strand
GGCAATCGTTGCACCCGGTAATTTGTACCAGGTATTCGCCACGTTTAATTAAATCTTCTTTTAAAGGGATGGCTTTTGCAGTATCTTTTGGCATATCACTGGTATTATTACATGCTGTAAATAATGCAATAAAAATTAAGGTAAAGGCAATTACTGAATTTTTCATTTTTTTAGTTTAAGGTTTTAAAATAAAAAACGTAAAGATTTCAGAGGTAAGTTGCTGCAAATAAAAATTTGCAGCCAGAGTTTAAAAGTAAAAAAGTTTTTTGAAAAATAACAATTCTAATCATCAAAAAATTTATTTGCACAAAAAACCTATATTTATTCTCCGGCAATTAAAGCAAATTTTAAATTTAACCTTTTATGTTCCCTAAAATATTATTGGTATTTTTTTTTACAACTTTTTTTTGTAATTCCTTTTCTCAGCAAAATGCTGTTGATTCTTTTTTAAATACCCAGTTAAATGCAGCTGGAGAAAACCCTTTACGCAAAGCGGATGCCTATAATACTACGGCACGTAAATTTATAAGAACCGATTTAGGAACCTCTTTAATTTTTTCGAGAAAAGCATTGGAAATCTCTACTAAAGAAAAATATGTATCGGGCATGGCAATGGCCTATTGCAACATTACCACAATACTGGAGCGGCAGGGTAAAATTGATGCTGCATTTACCGTAGCGGATAGTGCAGCGGCTTTGGTAAATAAAGATACCAGCCATGTGGTAAAATGGTATTATGCATCTAACCTGGGTAATTTGTACCGGCGCAAAGCTAATTATCCACTGGCATTGCAATATTACCAGCAAACTGCAAAAATTGCTGAAGATAACAAAGATGAAAAATTAACTGCAAGCAGTTATAATTTATTGGGCATAATTTATTTAACCACCAACGACCTGGACAGGGCAGAGGAGTTTCATAAAAAATCTTTAGTGCTACGAACAGCGTTGAAAGATTCCATGAGCATGTATTATTCGTACGATAACCTGGGCATTGTAAACAGGGAAAGAAAAAATTATGATAAAGCACTGGAATATTATTTTAAGGCAAAAGAACTGGTAGAATTATTAAAAGACTCTGCAGGAATTTCTTTTATGTACAATGATATTGGTGCAGCCTATTCATTTAAAAATCAAACTGCAGATGCAGAAAAATATTTAAAAGCCTCTATTGGTATAAGAGAACGTAATAACGAATTGCACGAGCTGGCTTACACGTATAATTATTTAGGCGAAAATTACGAACGCAAAGGAGATCTGGTAAATGCAGAAGCGGCGATTAAAAAAGCATTATCAATTGCAGTTGCAATAAAAAATAATAAGCAATTGATAGAGGCACACGAAAGCCTGGCCGATTTTTTCAGCCGCAATAAAAAATATGATTCTGCTTATGTGTATGAGCATAAATATAAATTGATAAAAGATTCTATTATTAAAAAAGACCAGCAGGAAATAATTGCAGAGCTTACCACTAAATACGAAACGGAAAAACAAAAAACACGTATTAAAGAACAGCAGCTGGAAATTACAAAAAAGAATTACTGGCTGGCAGGTATTTTGGGTGGGGCATTGGTGTTAATGGCAGGAGGTTATTCTTTTTACAAACGCCGTAAACTAAAGCAGGAAACAAGATTACAGCAGGAAATTATTAAACAGCAGGATCTTTCTACCAAAGCTGTAATTGCAGCTGAAGAAAACGAACGTAAACGCATAGCCAGCGACTTGCATGATGGCGTTGGGCAGATGATGAGTGCAGCTAAAATGAATTTATCTGCTTTTGAAAGTGAACTGACTTTTGCAAACGAAGAACGTAAACTTGCCTTTGAAAAAATTATTCAGTTGGTGGATGAAGGTTGCAAAGAAGTACGCAATGTAAGCCACCAGATGATGCCTAACGCATTATTAAAACAGGGGCTTGCAAGCGCTATAAAGGAATTTATTGATAAGATTGACAACAGCATTATTAAAGTTACGCTGCACACAGAAGGTTTAAACGAAAGATTAAACAGCAACACCGAAACTGTTTTATACAGGGTAATACAGGAGTGTGTAAACAATGTAATTAAACATGCTAACGCCAATGTATTGGATATTGCTTTAATAAAAGATAAAGATGGTATTGCAGTAACAATAGAAGATAACGGCCGTGGTTTCGACAGCAGTAACAAAATGAATTTTGAAGGCATCGGCCTTAAAAATATAATTTCGAGGATTGAATATTTAAAAGGAAATATTGAATTTGATGCAGCGCCGGGTAAAGGAACATTGGTGGCAATACATATTCCAAAAGTGTAATTTTATTTGAATTTTTAAAGAAACGTTGCGTTATTTTAAATTAATAAACACAAAGTTTCCTAAAAAATATTTAAGAAAGATGCTGCTAAGCGTTTACCAGTTTTGCAATATCAATTTTTTTCATTTTCATAATTTCCTGCATTACCCTTGGTGCTTTTTCGGTATCGGTCATTAGTTTGCCCATAATATTTGGAATAATCTGCCACGAAAAACCAAACTTATCTTTAAGCCAGCCGCATTGGCTTTCCTGCCCGCCATCTGCTGTAAGTTTATTCCAGTAGTTATCTATTTCTTCCTGTGTTTCGCATTCCACCACCATTGATACAGCTTCGTTAAATTTAAACATGGGGCCGCCGTTTAAACCCATAAATTTTTTCCCGTTCAGCTCAAAATTTACAACCATGGGGGTATCTGTTGTAATTTTTGAATTTTTAAAAACATTGCAGTAAAAATCTGCAGCAGCTTTGGCCTGGCCATCAAACCATAAGCAGGGATAAATTTGATTTGTCATTTTTAATATTTTTTTATTAGTTAATTTGCTTCTGCATAGTTTTTAAAATTATTAAGAATTGCCTGCCAGCCGCCCTGTTGCAATTCTAATGAATTCATTTCTTCTGCTTCAAATTTTTCAGCAATTTTATAACCGTTATCCTGTTTTATAAAATCAATTTTCACCTTTCTTCCATCACCAAGTATGTATTCAATTTTTTTATTGGGTTCAACCGCAGTGTAAGTGCCACCAAAATCAAAACCAAAACTGCCGTCTTTTGCTGCCATATAAAAAGAAAAATTTCCTCCCACTTTTACATCGTTCTCTGCCTTTGGTGTGTGCCAGTCTGCGGATGCATTGTTCCATTGGGTAATGTGTTCAGGTGCTGTCCAGTGTTCCCAAATTTTTTCAATAGGTGCTGCAACAATTGTTTCTATTGATAATTCAATGGGCTGCTCTGCCAATTCTTTTACCACAGCCAATGCTTTGGGAAATTTATCTGTAAAATATTCTGCAAAATTCTCTGGCGCATCAAGATTTATATCAAGCATTGTGTTGCCATTTCCTTCTTTTAAAGAATACGATTCTAAACCACCACTCCATAATTTTGTTTTTTCATCAATGGGTTGTTTTTCAAAATTTTTAATTTCACCCAAATGCCTAAAACTCATAAATTCATTTGGTTTGCTTTGTTCTATTTTGCTGAACATGCCGCCGCCACCCGGCGATAAAAATTGTATGTCGCTCCCTTCTTTCCAGTCGGAAAGGGCATAAGAACCTTCCTGAAATGGAGCTGTCCATTTGCGGTAGGTAATATCGTTCCATAAAACCTGCCATACTTTTTGTGCTGAAGCATTAATACCAATGCTGAAATGTATTTTTTTCATACCATTTATTTTTTGGTTAATACTGTTGTTTTAATTTGATAACACAAAGATGCAATAACAAATTAAAAACAGCGAGTGGTAAAAACGACAAGTTAAGGGGCTGAATATGACAGCAGGTTTAATTCATCAGTTGCAGAATATGATTTTTGATGACTTCAATAGCACTCTTTGTATTTTTTTTGCAACTGTTTATATGTTCTTTTAGTATTTTATTGTCCTAAGCATACAAATTGTTATTATCTATTTTTTACTATAATTTAAATTTTCATCTTCCCGCAACAGTATCTTTTTTATCAATACAATTTGCCCCAAATGATAATGACTGTGCTCAATAATACCATGAAAGTTTCTGTAGTAATTGCCATATTTTTTATCTGTAAAATCTTCCCAAAGTTTATGCTCCGGTAGTTGTTCCACCAGTTGAGCAAAATTTTCGGCATCGCTCCACAGCTTGTTCAATAATTTTTCCCAATCATTTTGTGAGAGAATGGGCGGAAGGTTAAAACTGTATTTATCACTGGCGTCGAGGGCTTCTCCCTGCAATACTCTTAATACTGCACTTACATAATAATTAATATGGTAAACTAGGGTTGCAATAGTATTAAAAGAATAAACTGTTGTTGTTGCCTGCTGCCAGGTAACACCGGCCAAATTATCTTTAAGGTTAGATGAGGTCCAGTTGCCCCCAAAATAAATTTCTCTAAAGTGTTTTGCAATTTGTGCTGTTAAATTCATACACTGATTTTTATTGTTTATTCAGCCAAAACTTATAGAGTTCAACAATTTCGTTAAAATCTACTTTATCTTCGTTTACAAAACCTTTTAAATCTCCGCTAATTATATTTTTGCTGTGCAAAAATTTGCATTTCCAAAATAGTAAAAGTCAGTGAAAACTTTTTTTCATTTCGCTATAATTTTTTAGGGTGTTAAATAAAATTGGCACTAATTTAAGTTTGTGATTTTTTTTCTTTTTATAAATATACACACAATGACAATGAGTAAAAAGCTTGTATGATTTTTATAATGATAAGCTGTGGAATTTACATAAGGAAACAACCGTTAACAAAGCTACTTCACCACTACCTTCGAGAAGAGCATTTAAATGAAACAAAAGAACTCTGGCATGAACATCATGTAATTGAATTAATAATTTTTAACTGTACTAAAGTTCGGTTGTACTTATTTTTAAAGTTAATAATTTTTTCAAATTTTAAGTGGCCGTTTTTTGGAGAAGCTTACAGTAGCATAGGAAACGTACACCGCTGGTTAAAAACCAATCGGCGGCGAATGAAGTAAGCGGTGAATAAAGCGATGCACCCACAAAGTCGGAGGCGAAAAACCCAATGTTAGCGGCTGGCTTATTCTATCAGTATTAGGTTGTCTCTGACTTTTGAATACCTTTCCCATTTTATTGGTTCGGTCAATTTTGAATGAATGTC
>NZ_JANPCM010000454.1:0-2690 GCF_031430955.1 Ferruginibacter sp. | reverse complement strand
TGGCAATGCCGCCAGTGTGTTTACACAAAATGGTGCCATGGCCCGTTACATCATTGATAAGGCTAGTGCCGGAATGATTGGTGTTAACGTTGGTGTGCCTGTGCCCCGTGAGCCTTTTAGTTTTGGTGGCTGGAACGAAAGTAAATTTGGTGTAGGAGACATTACCGGAAAAAGTTCGATAGAATTTTGGACAAAGTTGAAAAAGAGTACGGTGAAATGGAATGCGGAAGCTGGGGTTAATTGGATGAGCTGAAGCCCCTGACCCCTGAAGGGGAACTTAGATTGTTACAGTAATCAATTACTCAATATTAATTTCAATGGAAAGAAAGATATCAAATTTAGTTTTATTAATTTTTATACTTCCTATTTTTTCCTGCGGACAAAATTTTAAAAATAGAACTGTTTTTGGAGAAAAAAATGCAAAGCAAATAATAAGGGAAGCGGTAAATGATAAAAATTATAAACCATTTTATGATACACTAATAAAAAATAAAGAAACTGCAATTGCTGTAGCCGAGCCAATACTTTTTAGTATTTATAGTAAGAAAGAAATTGTTTCACAAAGACCATATGAATGTTACCTTATCGAGGGATTTTGGTATCTGAGTGGAACACTTCCGAAGGATTGGAAAGGAGGAGTATTTGAAATTATTATAAATTCAAAAGACGGCAGAGTTATAAAACTAACGCATGGAAAATAAAAGCAAAGCCCGAAGGGCTGATATTACTATAGAAAAGAGATTTTAATAAAGAAACAGTAAACCCCGAAGGGGTGACATTAGAAAGCAGACATCACCAAAACCCAATAATATGCCTGGTACATTTTCTCAAATTTACATTCAATATGTTTTTGCAGTTAAGGGCAGGGAGAATATGATTAAACCGGTTTTTCAGGATGAATTGTATAAATACATTGCCGGAATTATAGAGGGCAAAGAACAAAAATCTTTAGCGGTAAATGGTATGCAGGATCATGTTCATGTGCTGGTGGGTTTAAAACCTGCAATGAAGATTTCGGATTTGATAAGAGATATTAAAAATAATTCCTGCAATTTTATTAATGACAAAGGATTTTTAAAACAAAAATTTTCGTGGCAGGAAGGTTATGGTGCGTTTTCTTATTCTCAATCTAATTTTGGAAATGTTATTGATTACATTAAAAATCAGAAGGAACATCATAAAAAGAAAACATTCAAACATGAGTATATGGGGTTTTTAAAAAAATTTGATATTCCATTTGAAGAAAAATATTTGTTTGAATTTTATGATTGAGGAGGGATGATGATGTTATAGATTAATGCAGGATTTTTTAATGTCACCCCTTCGGGGTTAGCGTATTATTGACAATGAGTTTCTATATTAATTATACCCCTTCGGGGTTGGACTATTAATGTAGATCCTATTCGTAGTTACGACATCCCTTGGGGATTTAAAACGAATGTGTTTTGAATTTGATATTGCTAACTTTAATAAACCAAGCCTGAAAGGCTGATATTAATATAGAAAAGAGATAGTAAAATTAAAATAACAAACCCCGAAGGGGTGACATTAGTAAAGTAAAACATCTTAAATAAAACACCATTAAAGCTCAGTAAAGAAATACCGTACAAGAGTGTCTCGCCTTAGGCCAGACCAATGAAGTAAAATAGAAATTCTTAAGCTGGGTTCAAAAAAAATAAAGTTATGAGTACAAAAACATTATCCGAAGCAACACAAATTATCCAGGACAACCTGGATTATACCTTATTTAGCTGGAGCAAACAAAAAGGTATTACACCTATTGCAGTAAAACATGCCGAAGGGGTTTATTTATATGACTACGATGATAAACGTTACATCGATTTTTCATCGGGGTTGATGAATGTAAATATTGGCCATGGCAACCAACGGGTAACCGATGCAGTGGTAAAGCAAATGCAGGAAGTAAGTTATGTAACGCCGAGTTGTGTTACCAAAGTTCGTGGGGAGTTGGGGAAAAAATTAGCCTCCATAACACCCAAAGGCTTAAATAAAACTTTGTTTACGGTGTGTGGCGCAACAGCAATAGAAAATGCAATAAAGCTGGCAAGGTTATACACCGGCCGCCATAAAATAATTACCAAGTACCGTGCTTTTCATGGGGCAAGTTATGGTGCTATGACTGCAGGCGGCGACCCAAGAAAATTACCGGCCGATAGTCAACAGGCACCCAACTTTGTGCATGTGGAAGATCCGTTTTGTTACCGCTGTCCGTTTGGACAAACCTTTGGAAAATGCAACTACGAATGTGCAAGCCACGTAGAAAGAGTGATTGATTTTGAAGGCCCCGAAAATGTGGCCGCCATTTTAATGGAAGGCGAAAGTGGCAGCAGCGGTTGTATAAAATATCCACCAGATTATTTTAAAAAAATACGGGCAATTTGCGATAAGCATGGCATTTTATTAATTGCGGATGAAGTAATGAGTGGCTTTGGCAGAACCGGTAAATGGTTTGGGATAGATAATCATGGAGTAATACCGGATATGATTGCAACAGCAAAAGGATTAACTGCAGGTTATCTTCCGTTTGGTGCATTGATAGTAAGTGATAAAATTGCTGCGGCGTATGATGATAAACCATTGATGCTTGGCTTAACCTACAGTGCACATGCTGTGGGCTGTGCGGCAGCGTTAGAAGTACTAAAAATTTATGAAGATGAAAATATGATTAC
>NZ_JANPCM010000453.1:0-2381 GCF_031430955.1 Ferruginibacter sp. | reverse complement strand
TGGTCATTCCTGCTGCGGCCAGTAAATTTCCTTTACGTGCACTTGCAGGATTGGATAACATTTTTAGCCCGATAATAAATGTTACGGAAGCGATGAGGTAGCAGAGTGTGAGTATGTTTGATTCCATAATTTTGGCTCCACCTATCCTTTCGCCAGCTGGCAGAGTGGGAAATGGGGAAGATTGTGTAGTAGATTAAAAAATATTTTTTAGTGTTTAATTTAAATCAATAAAATTTGAATAACATCAATCACCGCTCTATTCTACTTGGTTTCCTCCCCCTTTGGGGGAGATAGAGGGGGCGTTTTCTTCTTAAACATTTCCAGCATCCTATCCGTTACCACAAAACCACCCACCACATTTATAGTGCCCAGCACTACTGCTAAAAATCCTAATATCAATGCTAAATAATTATCTGCTGCTGCTTTGCTCATTACAATTATAGCACCAATAACCACAACCCCGTGTATGGCATTAGCACCACTCATTAATGGCGTATGCAATACACTTGGCACACGGCCAATAACTTCTATGCCAACAAAAATCATCAGTATAACGATGTAGATAATTTGCTGGTTAGCGGATATCCATTGTAACATTTTTTTATTTATTAAAGTTTTTAAAAAATATTTTTGATAGATTTTTTTATCATTAACCGCCGACAGGGTTTACAATCCCGAAAAAAATCGGGACGGGGTTTAAAACTCAATTCCAAATTACAAATTCCTAACTCTTAACTCCCCGTTGCCACCAGCATAGAAACCTTTTCATTTATAACCACGCCACCATGTACTACACAAGTACCTTTTACTAAATCATCTTCAAAATTTAAATTTAAATTACCTTCTTTGTTAATAATTAATTGCAAAAAGTTCAAAATATTTTTACCGTATAGTTTACTGGCATCACTAGGCATAGTAGCCGCTAAAAAAGAATTGCCCACAATACTCACACCATTACAAATTATAATTTCATTGTTTTTAGTCAATTCGGTATTGCCGCCTGTTGCTGCCGCAAGGTCTATAATTACCGAGCCATTTTTCATAGCAGCTATCATACCCGCTGTAATTAACACCGGCGCTTTTTTACCGGGTATTTGTGCGGTGGTGATTATGATATCTGCTTTTGCGACACTTTCTGCAATTTTTGCTTTTTGTTTTTGTAAAAATTCTTCCGTTTGCTCCACTGCATAACCACCGGCTTTGCTGGCATCTGCAGCGCCATCTACTTCAATAAATTTTGCGCCAAGGCTTTGCACTTCTTCTTTTACTGCTGGCCTGGTATCAAATACTTCTACCACTGCACCCAATCTTTTTGCAGTGGCAATAGCCTGTAACCCTGCAACACCTGCGCCCAATATCAGCATTTTTGCAGGAGGCACACTGCCCGCTGCCGTCATAAACATCGGAAAATATTTGGGAAATAAATTGGCTGCCAGTAATACTGCTTTGTACCCGGCAATATTTGCCTGGCTGCTCAGCACATCCATACTTTGTGCTCTTGTGGTACGGGGCAACATATCCATACTAAAAACAGTAAGCCCTTTTGTAGACCACTCTTTCATTTGTTGCGCCGTAAATAGTGGTTGATAAATGCCTAATAAAATATTGGCTGTTTTGTAACCAATATCGCCGGGCAATGGCGGATGTATGCTTAAGGCAATATCGCTGTTTTGCATTACTTCTGCCCTGCTGCTGAGGGTGGCACCTGCATCTGCATATTTATTATCGTTTGCAAAAGCATTTACGCCTGCAGTAGTTTCTACTAAAACATTTACATTCCATTTTTTTAAAAGGGTAACATGTTCAGGTAATAAAGAAACTCTGGTTTCGTGAGCTGGTTCTTTTAAAACGCCGATTGTCATAAGATAAAATAATTATAACGAAGGTAACAAAAATTACGCCTAATAAAATTTGCATAATTAATACCTTATTATAAAATGCTGCTTCTCTTTTATTGCAGGATTAATGATGACAATGCCAACAAAAAAAAGATCGATAGTAAGTGTTACCTGCGGATGTTGTTTAATTTGCTCCCAGGCTGCTTCCATTTCGGCGCTCCAGTGGATGTCATCAAAAATGAGCAGTGTTTGAGGGTTTGAATAGTTTAATAATTGCTGAAAATATTTAAGTGTGGGCTCCTTACGGTGATTGCCATCAACAAAAGCCAAATCAATATTTTTTATTTGGGTTAAGAGTGCAGGCAAAGTATTTTCAAAATTACCTTTGGTAAGGGTAATATTTTTAAGTTCTAAATCTTCAAATGTTTGTTGTGCAATGGCGGCAATATTTTTTGCGCCCTCGCAGGTAAATACATTTGCGTTTTTATTGCCTGCGGCAAGATATGCAGTAGTAATGCCGAAGGAAGTGCCTAATTCCAAAAT
>NZ_JANPCM010000452.1:0-2849 GCF_031430955.1 Ferruginibacter sp. | reverse complement strand
CTTTATCAATAACTTTTATAAAATTCCGCCATTCATTGTAGCCCAGCAAAAGTTGCAAATCTCTTGCAAGCCAATATTCAACACCGTCATTTTCATTAACCGCTAATTCAAAATTGCTGTGAAGCTGAGAAATAATTTCCTGTTTCATTTTTTATGAATCTGAGATTTATTATGGGTTCAAAAAAAGTTGACCAATGATATATCCTTGAATGGAGCGTCGCCAATGTCGCCCAATCAGGGAACAAAAGCTGGTGATCAAAAAAATCATTGTTCATTTTTAAATATTAATCAGACTATATATATTCTTCCAATGTATTTCCCCCTTTAGGGAATGGGGGTTTACCCTACAATTTCCGTTATCACTCTTCCACTCACATCTGTTAATCTAAATGGCCTGCCCTGAAACTGGTACGTAAATTTTTCATGATTAAAACCCAGCTGATTTAAAATGGTAGCCTGAATATCAAATGCATTTGTTTTTCCATTGATGGCGCTGTAACCAATTTCATCTGTCTCGCCAAAGCTGCCGCCTTTTTTTATTCCGCCGCCAGCCATCCAAATTGTAAATGCTTCGGTGTGATGATCTCTTCCTTTAAACGGCATTGTTTTTCCTTCACGGTTTTCCTGCATGGGTGTACGCCCAAATTCGCCACCCCAAACTACCAGCACTTCGTCTAACAAACCTCTTTGTTTTAAATCTAAAATTAATGCGGTCATTGCTTTATCAACGCTGCGGCATTTATTGGTGTGTCCGATATCAATGGACAAATCCGGATCGGTACCATGTGCATCCCAGCCCCAATCGAAAAGTTGTACAAAGCGTACACCTTTCTCAACCAACTTTCTTGCAAGTAAAACATTATTTGCAAAACATTCTTTGCCGGGCTTAGTGCCATACATTTCCTGAATGTATTGCGGCTCATCATTAATATTCATAACACCCGGTACAGAAATTTGCATTTTGTATGCCATCTCATATTGTGCAATGCGGCTAAGCGTCTCCGGGTCTTTAAACTCCTGGTATTGCTGCTGATTAATTTCATTAATGGTGTTGATACTTGCTTTGCGTAAATCTCTGTCGATACCATCGGGATCTTTAATAAATAAAACCGGATCGCCTTCACTACGGCACTGCACACCCTGGTAAACACTCGGTAAAAAACCATTGCCCCAAACACTTTTTCCGCTATCAGGATTTTTACCGCCGGATGTAAGCACAACATATCCCGGCAGGTTTTGATTCTCTGTTCCTAATCCATACGTTACCCACGAACCCATGCTTGGCCTTCCTAATCTTGCAGAGCCGGTGTGCATCAACAATTGTGCAGGCGCATGATTAAACTGATCTGTTGTAACTGCTTTTAAAAAACTTACTTCATCTGCAATGCCGGCAAAGTGTGGTAAAAAATCGCTTACCCATGCACCGCTTTGTCCACGCTGTTTAAATGTTGCCTGCGGCCCCAGCATTTTTGGTACACCACGGATGAAAGCGAATTTTTTTCCTTCCAGTAAACTCTGCGGACAATCCTGTCCATCCATTTTCATCAGCTCAGGTTTATAATCAAACAACTCTAATTGCGATGGTGCGCCGGCCATGTGTAAATAAATTACAGCTTTTGCTTTGCCTGCAAATAGCGGCATTTTTGGCAACAAAGGATTTGCAGGATCAAATAAAATATTTGAAGATGGATTTGAATTTCCTATACTGCAACCGCCTAATAAATTAGCCAATGCCAAACCACCAAAGCCAAAAGAAGCTTCTCTTAAAAAATGGCGCCGGGTATAAAAGCGGTTTACTTCTTCCTGCGACTCTTTAAATATTTTTGAATTATTTTTCATGAGAAAAATATTTTAATTCTTTGTTACAAATTCATCTAAATTAAAAATTGCATTTACCACTATTGTTAATGCAGCAGCTTCAAGTTTTTTTATTTCATTATTAGATAATATTTTTTCTTTTGCAGCAGCATTTTTGGTATAGGAAAGTATTGCAGTTTCAAATAATTTTTTTAATGCTGCTAAACTTTTATCATCAATACTGTGCAGCATTGTTTTTGCATAAGCCATTTTTATTAAATCGTCTGTACTGCTGTTTGTGTTTTCTTTTAATAATTTAACCGCAAAAAAATTGGAGGCTTCTAAATACACCGAATCATTTAACGTTACCAACGCCTGCAATGGCGAATTGGTTCTAATTCTTCTGCTCACACAAACTTCTCTTGCTACTCCATCAAAAGCAAGCATACTTGGGTAACCTGCAGTTCTTTTGCAAAATGTATATACTGCACGGCGGTACTGGTCTTCGCCTTTACTTATTTTCCATTGGTAACCATTCCATGGCGATAACCAAATACCTTTTGGCTGCCACGGCATAACCGGCGGGCCGTACATTTTAGTGCTGAGTAAGCCACTTGCTGCTAATGCCTGGTCTCTAATTTGTTCTGCACTTAACCTTACCCGTGGGCCCCTTGCATAAAATTTATTGTAAGGATCTTTTTCTAACAGTGCTGCATTTACATTTGATTGCTGCATGTAAGTTGCACTCATCATAATTTCCTTCATCAATTTTTTCAAACTCCATTTATTTTCATGCATAAAACGCCAGCTTAACCAATCTAATAATGCTGTATGCTCAGGCTGTATGCCCTGTGTGCCCATATCTTCCAGCGTTTCGGCGAGGCCCATTCCAAATAATTGTTCCCATATTCTGTTAACGATTGTTCGTGCAGTTAAAGGATTTTCTTTTGCCACTAACCACATTGCTAAGCCTAACCTGTTACGTGGTGCATTGTTAGGAAAAGGATTTAAAGATTTTGGTACATCAGCATTTACAACAACGCCTTTTACAA
>NZ_JANPCM010000451.1:0-5600 GCF_031430955.1 Ferruginibacter sp. | reverse complement strand
CATCATGAGCAAACGAGTAATGCTACTTTCTTTTTTCAGCCGGGTGTACCTTCAAGGGTAAATCCTTTAACGCCGGAAAAAAACCAGGAGCTTACAGCCAAATTGGGTAAGTATCATGCAAAGGCATTGGATAAAATTGGGTCTTTATATTTTACCAAAGAAAGTTATGATGATTTTTATTATGGTAAAGGTTCTACGTACCCCGATATAAATGGTGCGATAGGAATTTTATTTGAGCAGGCCAGCAGCCGTGGCCATGCACAGGAAACAGTGAATGGTATTTTAAAATTTCCTGCAACAATAAAAAATCAATTTGTAACGGCACTCTCTACATTAGAAGGCGCAAAAAACTTGCGCAAAGAATTTTTAGACTGGCAGCGAAATTTTTATACTGCATCATTACAACTGGCTGTAAAGGCAAACATACAGGCTTATGTTTTTGGCAGTAGCGATGATAAAAATAAAACACAGCAATTTGTTACCATGTTGCTGCGCCACCAAATTGAAATTTTTAAACCAAAAAATACTATTACTGCAAACGGTAAAATATTTAAAACAGACGAAGCATTTGTGGTACCGATGAATCAACCGCAGTATAAATTATTACAAACTATTTTTGAAAAAACATTAAATTATAAAGACAGTTTGTTTTATGATATTACGGCTTGGACAATGCCTTTAGCTTTTGGTTTACGCTGCAGCGAATTAAATACAACGCAATACAATAATAATTTGTTGGGAGAAAAAATTACTGCTGCAAATACATTACCCGGTTTTATAAATGGAGAAAAAAGTAATTATGGATATTTAATGGAATGGAACGAACTGCTTGCTCCCGCTGCATTATACGAATTACAAAAAAATAATTTAATTACAAAAGTGGCTGCTGCAAAATTTGAAATACCCATTGGTGGCACTAACAAAAATTTTAATGCAGGTACAGTTTTTATTCCGGCAAATAATCAACCGGTGGATGCGACTGCATTATTTTCTTTGTTAGATGGCATGGCAAAAAAATACAGCATAACCATTAATGCATTGCAAACGGGCAATGCTGTTAGCGGTATTGATATGGGTAGCAGAAAATTTATTGCCTTGACAAAACCCAGCATTGCTATGATAACGGGTGCTGGTGTTAATGCAACCGATGCAGGAGAAATTTGGCATTTGCTGGATCAGCGGATGAATATACCGGCAACACATTTAGAACCTGCAATATTTAACCGTGTCGATATAGCTAAATACAATACATTGATAATGGTAGGCGGAACTTATGCAGATTTAAATAAAGAAAAATTAAAAACATGGGTAAGCAATGGCGGCAATTTAATTTTATTGGAAGAAGCAGTTCAGTGGGCATCGGTAAACGGGATTAACACCGTTACATTAAAAAAAGTAAAAGCACCGGTTGACAGCAGTAAAAGAATGGCTTATGCAGAAGGGGAAGAAATTGATGGCGCACAACAAATGAATGGTGCCATTTTTGGTGCCGATGCCGACTTAACACATCCGCTGGCATTTGGTTATACTGAAACCACAGTGAGTTTATTTAAAGCCAACAGGGTGTATATGGAAAAAAGTAAAAACCCTTATGCTACACCTTTTTATTACAAAGAAAATGCTTTACAAAGTGGCTGGGTGAGTAAAGAAAATTACGATGCCATAAAAAATTCTGCTGCGGTTATTGTAAATACTTTGGGCAGTGGCAGAATAATTAATATGGATAACAATCCCAACTTTCGTGCATTTTGGCTGGGCGGTACTAAGCTTATGATGAACGCAATTTTTTTTGGAAAGATAATTGAGGCAGAAAGAGGAAGGGTGGAGGAATAAAACATTAATACAATTCTTCACTGTTATCAGCAACAGCATTCAATCTATTATAAAATCGTGGCGCAATTTTTTTTCGCCACGATTTTTTTTATGAAATTATAATACCAATCTAAATCCTATTCCTAAAGAATTAAGGGGCGAAGAACTTAGACTTGTATTAAATGAAAATTGGTTTTGCTTTGCCGTATAATTTTGTCCTGTACTTTTTAAAGTATTGTACTGCAAAGCGGCAATATCAGGAATCAAAATTTCTAACTGCAATTTTTTAAGCACCTGATAAGATATGCCGGGTGTTAAAGATAATTGTACGCCTGAGCCTTTACGGGTAATAAGATTGCTTCCGGGAAAATTGGTATCTTTTTGTGTGGAGCCAATATAATCAGCACCGCCTTCACCAAAAAAGTAAAAATCGCCACCTATCTTTTTATACTGCCTGTAAAAAATACCCACACTGTATTGTTTAAAGTCTGAACTGGAAACTAATGTATTGTTATTAAAATTTTCATTTTTATTGTTGCCATATCCTGCATTTATGCCCACTACAGTATTTTCTTTTATGGCTTTGCCCACTGAAATTCTGAAAAAGGCACTGTTATTTTTTTGACTTTGCTGCTGATTGGGTTGGGTGTTATTGCTTTCTGCATCAGCATCAGCAAAAGCAATTTGTCCGCCTAAAAGCACAGCACCTTTTTTAATTTGTGCAGTTGCTAATAGTGTGCTGCAAATAAATACTAATGATAAACTCAAAATTTTTCTCATAATGTTATGGTTTTTTACAAATGACAATTATAAATTGGCAAATAATGTTAAGAAAAACCTAATAGTAAAGTTTTGAGAAGAATGTTTTATTGGATTTGGCAACCTTGGTTGAAAAATCTTTAGTAAAAAATAAAAAAGATTGTAAAAGAGTTGCCAACCTAATTATAAAATCTTCATTTAAAAGAATTTAAAAAGTTGGAAACTCTTTACAACAACAGAAAAAATTTATAATGAAATTTTATTTTTCGCAGTTAACTTTTTGCAGCTTTACACCTTTGCCAAATGTTACCGTCCCGGTATTTTTAAAAACCATTTTACCATTTTTTTCTTCCACGTCGCCATAACCTTCAATTGCTGCGCTTTCTTTTAACAAATAAATTACCTGCCTTGTTGATTGCACCCCTTCCGACATAAAATTATAATCAGCCAGTAATGTATCGCCTTTCAACGTGCCGGTTAAATCGCCTTTGTTGCTGTCTTTTTCTTTAAGATTGTATAATAAATTCCCCGTGACTGATGAGCCATTTATTAGCAGTTTTAAATTAACTGTATTGTTACCTGTAGATGCATAACAAACTGTACTGGCAACAGGCGTATTTTCTTTTACAACTTTTAAAGTATCTGTAGTACCCGGGGTTTCAGTTACAGGTTGTGTGGCGTTGTTGCAGGATGTAGAGGCAACAGCAAGTATTAATGCTGGAAAGAATGTAAATTTCATGAGTTTGATTTTTAAAATGATATGTACTTGTTTCTTGCAAATGCAGTGCCGCTATTAGAAAATAATTATTTAAGTTTGTTATACATGAAAAATATTTACATAATTAAAAATGCCATCACCTTAACGCTTCGGGCAAAAAATATGTTGATTTATATTTTAAAAATCAGTAAATTTAAATCATGAAAACAGCAATAAAAAAAGCAAAATTATTACCGATGCTGATGTTGACGGACCAATGATGGTGTATAACCCCATGACAAAAAAACAAGAAAAAGAACTGGGAGAATGGGTTGCAAATAGAAAAGTAAAGATTAAGGCCAAGCAACTCAAAAGCAATTAAAACGAAAATATTTTATTAGTCAGTATTTTACACCCTGCTTTTTGCAGGGTTTTCATTTACCATAAACCGCCGCAAACACAAAATAAAAAAACCTTTCATCGCTAAAATGCTTTCCTTTTGTTTCAAGTATGCATTTCTACCGATAGTTTACAAACAATAAAGATTTATAAACGATATCGAAAAAAATGAATAGTTAACCTTCCCCTATAATCTTCCCTAAAATTAAAAAAGCCCTGATAGTTAACACTATCAAGGCTTTTGTTTTTAAATCTGTACCACGTACGGGAATCGAACCCGTGACTCCTCCGTGAAAGGGAGGCGTCTTAACCCCTTGACCAACGCGGCATCTTTTATTAAAGGACGGCAAAGATAACATACGGCAGTTTTTTAGCCAAATATTTTAAGGATTTAGTCAGTAAATATTTTTAAAACGTTTGCGGTGCATAAACCTGCACTTATAACCAATAGTAAAATCTTTAAAATAATACTGTTTTATGTGTGGTACAAACAGTAATTTTGCAATCTCAAATTAAAAATTCAAATTTTAAATTACAGTTATGAGTACAGTTAAAGTTGCAATTAATGGTTTCGGACGTATTGGCCGTTTGGTATTTCGCCAAATTTACAACATGAAGGGTATTGATGTTGTGGCAATAAACGATTTAACCAGTCCCGAAGTACTGGCACATTTATTAAAGTACGACAGTGCACAGGGCCGTTTTGACCAAACTGTTACCCATACCGAAAACGCAATTGCAGTTAACGGGCACGAAGTAAAAATATATGCACAAAAAGATCCGGCACAAATTCCGTGGGGAGCACATGATGTGGATGTGGTAATTGAAAGCACCGGCTTTTTTACCGATGCAGCAAAAGCAGCGGCACATATTACAGCTGGAGCAAAACGTGTGGTAATTTCTGCACCGGCAACCGGCGATTTAAAAACTGTAGTGTTTAATGTTAACCACGCAATTTTAGATGGCACCGAAACTATTATCAGTTGTGCAAGTTGCACTACCAACTGTTTGGCGCCAATGGCAAAAGTATTAGATGAAAAATATGGTATCATCACCGGTTTAATGAGTACTATTCATGCTTATACCAACGATCAAAATACATTGGATGCACCACACCCCAAAGGCGATTTACGCAGGGCACGTGCTGCAGCACAAAATATTGTACCTAACAGCACCGGCGCTGCAAAAGCAATTGGTGTAGTGTTACCTAATTTAAAAGGTAAGTTAGATGGTGGTGCACAAAGAGTGCCTGTAATTACCGGAAGTGTTACTGAGTTATATAGTGTGTTGGGTAAAGATGTAACTGCAGATGAAATTAACGCCGCTATGAAAGCCGCCAGCAACGAAAGTTTTGGTTACAACGAAGATGAAATTGTTAGCAGCGATGTTATAGGAATTACATTCGGCAGTTTATTCGATGCTACACAAACCCGTGTTATAAAAACCGGCGACAGACAATTGGTAAAAACAGTTAGCTGGTACGATAATGAAATGAGTTATGTATCGCAGTTGGTACGTACAGTACACCATTTTGCCGGGTTGATTAAGTAAGCCCCTATCCCCTAAAGGGGGAAATGGAGAAGATAAAAGCGAAGATTAAATATTTAAATTATAAAAGCTGCATTCTTCCAGTTCCCTCTCCGAAAGAGAGGGAACTGGGTGAGTTTTTTTGGGACGGACATTTTATCATTAATCAACATCGTTGTGTCACTCTCTTGTACAATTAGTTCTTTGTTCAACTTATTAAATTGAAGGCTTTCTAATAATAGAAAGCCTTCAATTTTAAAAGAGTCCCCTTCCAGTTCCCTTTCATTGGGAGAGGGGTTGGGGTGAGGCTTTTTAAATTGTATCTTTATAATCTCAAAATAAAGATTATGGAAACAGAATTATTAAAACGGATTACTATTATTCCCGGCTTAATGGGTGGTAAACC
>NZ_JANPCM010000450.1:0-1556 GCF_031430955.1 Ferruginibacter sp. | reverse complement strand
GCAGCAGCGTACCACTCATTGGTAGCTTAATTACAATAATGGCAACTCATAATAATTCCATTTTTAGAGATATTGGGGCCAAAAAATTTATTCCAGGCATTACCTGGTTTTTTCTTATTCTTATTGCAGTTTGCATACCAGGTTACGATTTGCCCAAAGCAGACAGATGGATGATAACCATAAATTATGATAAGCTGATTCATGTGGGCTTATTTGCGGTGCTGGCAACTTTATTTATGCATCCCATTTCAAAATCTGCTTTATCTAAAAAAGAAAAATGGCAATACTTTATTAAAATAACTATTGCCACTGCAATATGGGGATTAACCTCGGAGCTAATTCAGAAGTTTTTTATCCCCAGCCGCAGCTTCGACCTTACCGATTTTTTGGCAGATGCCATTGGTGGTGTAATTGCCTTGTTTTTTTGCAAAAAATATTTTTTAAAAGGCGCATAAAGCGGCTCAGCTTGTTTGCCAGCCATAACTTTGTATATTTGTACTATGCTAAATGTAGATGAAATGGAATACAACACGGGTCGTAACCATCTTATTATGAAAGAATACGGACGCCACATTCAAAAAATGGTGGAGTACCTGCTTACTTTAACTGATAAAGAAGAACGCCAGCGTAATGCTTATGCTGTTATAGAATTGATGGGGTTTTTAAATCCGCACTTAAAAAATGTAGAAGATTTCCGTCATAAATTATGGGACCATCTTTTTTTAATAAGCGATTTTACACTTGATGTAGAAAGTCCTTACCCTATCCCCACAAGAGAAACGCTGAAAGCAAAACCAGATGTTTTGGGTTACCCAAAAAAATATCCAAAATTTAACCATTTGGGCAAAAACATAGAGGTAATAATTGATAAAGCGTTAAAGGAAGAAAACCCCGAAAAAAAACAGGGATTTGCCAACGCCATCGCTTATTACATGAAATTGACTTACAGCAACTGGCATAAAGAGCTGGTGCATGATGATAATATACAAAGCGAATTAACGGCCATTACAAAAGGCGAACTGGAATTTAATACAAGGCCATTTGTAAAACACCGTACCGATAACCGCAGCGAAGATGATTATGGTGGTGGAAGAACTAACGGTTACCGAAAAAATTTTGGTGCAAGAAATAACACCGGTGGAGGAAGAGATAACCGTGGCGGTAGTGGTGGAAGAGATAACAGAGGTAGTGGGGGTGGAAGAGATAACCGTGGCGGCGGAGGAGATAACAGGAATAATAACAACAGGAATTTTAAAAAGAGGTATTAACCCTTACACGAATTAAAACGAATTACACTAATTATGGTACCTGATTTTAAAGTCAGGTATTTTTATTTTCAGTGGTGAAAATTTGTGTAATTCATTTTAATTCGTGTAATAAAAGAATATAGCATGCAATCATTTGAAGTTAGAGGCGGCAAAAAACTATTTGGAGAAATTACACCACAGGGTGCTAAGAACGAAGCACTGCAAATTATCTCTGCAGTATTACTAACGGCAGAAAAAGTTACTATTAAAAATATTCCCGACATTATTGATGTAAATCTTTTAATTGAT
>NZ_JANPCM010000449.1:0-4507 GCF_031430955.1 Ferruginibacter sp. | reverse complement strand
TTAAAATGCTGAGTGTTTTTAAACCCAGGAAGTCCATTTTAATTACACCGGCTTCTTCAATTGAATTGCCTTCAATTTGTGTCAACCATAATTCACTTTCTTTAGATGTTGCAACTGGTAATAATTCGGTAAGATCTTTAGGCGCAATGATGATGGCCGATGCATGAATGCCGGTGTTGCGTACGGAGCCTTCTAAAATTTCTGCTTCATGCAAAATGGTACTGCGTAAATCGGTGCCTGCATAAATAGCTCTTAATTGTTTTACATTTTCCAGGTCATCTGCCTGCAAAGCTTCTTTTTCTTCTAAAGATTTTTCACCACCTTTAGATTCTTTAATGGTGAAAGGCGCATGCAGTAATCTTTTTAAATTAATGCCCGGCCGCTCCGGAACTAATTTGGTTAAAGCCCTGCTTTCTATTAAGGGCAGATCCATAACCCTGGCCACATCGGCAATGCTGCTTTTTGCAGCCATGGTGCCATAGGTAATAATTTGTGCTACCTGGTTTTTACCATATTTCTGCACCACATAATCAATAACTTTTTGGCGGCCATCATCATCAAAATCCGTGTCAATATCCGGCATACTCTTACGCTCCGGATTGAGAAATCTTTCGAACAGTAAATTATATTTTATAGGATCAATATTAGTAATACCGATGCAATAAGCTACTGCACTGCCTGCAGCCGAACCACGACCCGGGCCAATAAATACGCCGATATCACGGCCATGTTTTATAAAATCACTAACAATTAAAAAGTAACCGGCAAACCCCATTTTTCTTATCACACCTAATTCAAATTGCAAACGTTCTTCACTTTCTGGTGTTAAAATTTTATAGCGTTCTTTTGCACCGCTCCAGGTTAAATGTTCTAAATAATCATCCTGTGATTTATAAGCAGGAGGTACTTCAAAAAATGGTAATAAAATTTCTTTCTTTAAATCCAGCACATCAATTTTATCTACTATTTCGTTGGTGTTATCAATTGCTTCGGGTAAATCTTCAAACACTTTAATCATTTCCACCGTGTTCTTTAAAAAAAACTGATCGTTGGGAAATGCAAAGCGTTTACTTTTTACCATTATGTCATCGTCGCTAAATTCACTTAATTTTTGAGTTGACTGTTTTTCGCCGGTGTTGATACAGAGTAAAATATCGTGTGCATTAAAATCTGATTGGTCTACGTAATGAGAATCATTGCTTGCAATAACTTTTACATTGTATTTTTTTGCAAATTTTAATAATACCGCATTTACTTTTTCCTGGTCGGGAATACCGTGGCGCTGCAGCTCCACATAATAATCCTGCTGAAAAATATTGAGCCACCATTTAAATTCATTCTCGCCTTCTTCTTCGCCTTTTTTAAGAATGGTTTGAGGAACCAATGCACCAAGGCAACAGGTAGTTGCAATTAATCCTTCGTGGTATTTATGAATGAGTTCTTTATCAATACGTGGATATTTGGAATACATTCCTTCTATATAACCCAGTGAAGTAAGCTTCACTAAATTTTTATAGCCAATATCATTTTTCGCTAAAAGTATCTGGTGATTGCGGGGATCTTTTTCTTCTTTACTAAAAGTTTTGCGGTGCCTGTCGGTAGTAATATAAAATTCACAACCCACCACTGGTTTTACTTTTAGAGTGCCATCTGCATTTTTATGATTGTAGGCTTCTTTTACAAATTCAAAAACCCCAAACATATTACCATGGTCGCTAATTGCCAATGCCGGCATGCCGTCTGCAATGGCTTTTTTATATAAATTTTTTATAGAAGCTGCGCCATCTAATAAAGAGAATTGGGTGTGTACGTGTAGATGTGAGAATTTCATGCCCCTGTCTCCGCCTCGGCGGAGAACTTATTTTTAAAGATTATTTAAATATTTTACAGCATTAAACCCGATACCAGAAAAGATGTTTAATAAAGTTTACCCTTCGTAAGCCCCTTCAAGGGTTTGGGATATGCAAATATCGGTTACAATAAAATGAGTGATGGGGCGTTTTATCCACAGCCGATAAGAAATTTAGTTTACTGTAAATGAATACTTTAACAACTAAGTTCTGTAAAAGCTTGCATATGCCGGCGTTGGGGCGTACCTTCGCCGGGCATTAGAAAAATACTATTTATTAACCAGTTTGTAGGACAAGGTTTAAAGATCAGAGTAGATAAACAGCGTAATTTAAGAACAATCAGACGACCAAAGAACACAAGATTAAGTTGTACATACGCTTAAACCAAAAGTTTACGTATGAAAAATTTATTTTTTGTTTCTGTTGCCGCTGGCATCTTTTCAGGAACATCACTATCCGTAAAAGCACAAAATTCCGTTAACACGGTTAAATTTGGCGCACAACAAAAAAAATCAGTTCAATTTATTGAGGGCATTGAAATAAAACGTGATGCCCAGGCTACTGCTGCTGAAGTGGACGTTTGGGCAGTGAACGTTAAAAAAAATGCTGTACCGGAAACTCCAAAAGTTATCAACAATGAAGTTGTTGCAAAAACGGGTTTGGCAATTGAAGCCTGCTCGCCTTTGCAATTTAAGTTTGCACAAATGATGGATACCGATGTGGAAACTTTAACCAACACAAAACTATATACTGCTATTGATAATTGGTGGGCTACACGTTACCGGTATGGCGGCACCACAAAAAAAGGAATTGACTGCAGTGCTTTAACAGGCGTTCTGTTAAGCGAAGCGTATGGTATTGCATTACCACGTACTGCAAGAGATCAGTACACAAAAAGCGAAAAAATTAAAAAAGCAGATTTACTGGAAGGTGATTTGGTTTTTTTTAATACAAGAGGCGGTGTTAGCCACGCAGGCGTTTATTTGGGCAATGGTTATTTTGTACACGCCAGTGTGCATGCCGGTGTTACCATTAACAGTTTAAAGGATGATTATTACAGTAGAAAATATATTGGTGGCGGAAGAATAATTATAGAGTAAAATATTTGCTATTGAAAATTAAAGGGAGCTCTCATAGGCTCCCTTTTCTATTTCATCTTAAATAGTGTCAGGCTGAGCTTGTCGAAGCCGGGCTTAAATTAAATGCTGTTTCCTTTCTTATTAACCCGCCTTCGACAAGCTCAGCCTGACAGTATAACAATCAAGGTTAAATGGCTAATTCACACGCTTTGTCTTTACATAAAAATTTGCATTCACCACAAAAGTTTTCCCATCATACCAATCAGCCAATTTTACCTCCTGCCATTTATCGGTGGGCTTAATCCATTGTTCACTTTTATCTGCAGCACCTAAAGAAACTTTTAATGGCAGATTAAATCCTTTCACACAACTATCATAACGGTACAAAAGTTTATAGCCTTCAATTTTATACTCCAGCACAGGTATTTGTATTGTTCTTAAATACTGATCAAAAACTTTACTGAAATTAAACTTAGCTTCTTTGCTGATATAATTTTCAATTTGTTTTGTAGTTACTGTTTGATGATAAAAAGTTTTATTTAAACCTCTTAAGATCGTCCTGAATTTTTCATCGTTATCTATTACCTGCCTGATAGCATGTAACATATTGCCTGCTTTGGGATACATATCGCCGCTGCCTTCCTGGTTTACATTGTACGGGCCAATGATGGGGATGTCGTTTTTAATACCTTTTCTTGTACCGATACAATATTCATTACCGGCTTCTTTACCGTAAAAATAATCAGTAAATAAAGTTTCGCTGTAGTTGGTAAATCCTTCATGCACCCACATATCGGCAATATCTTTTGTGGTGATGTTGTTGGCAAACCATTCGTGCCCACTTTCATGCACAATAATAAAATCCCATTTTAATCCCCAGCCGGTGGCGCTCATATCTCTTCCCAAATAACCATTTTGATATTTGTTGCCATACGCTGTTGCACTCTGGTGCTCCATGCCCAAATGCGGTGCATCAACTAATTTATAGCCATCTTTATAAAAAGGATAAGGGCCAAACCAATATTCAAATGCTTTCATCATACGTGGCGCATCTGTAAAATGTGTTTTTGCTTTTTCAAGATTTTCCTGCAGCACCCAGTAATCCATATCAAGGTCTCCATTTTCTCCTTTATAAATTTCATTAAAATGTACATACTTACCAATGTATGGAATGATACAGTAATTATTTATAGGAGAAGTAACAGCCCAATCGTAAGTAGCTGTGCCATCGTTATTATTTATTTTACCACGGTATCTTCCATTGCCCACACACATTAATGTATCGGGCACTGTTATGTGCATTTCTGCGCTGTCGGGTTCATCTGCCTGGTGATCTTTACACGGATACCATACACTTGCACCCAAACCCTGGCAGGCAACACTTACCCATGGACTGCCGTCTGCACTTTTTTTCCAGATCAATCCACCGTCCCAAGGGGGACGGCGGGCAATGGTGGGTTTGCCGTGGTAATAAGCAATTATATTATTAGACAATACCCTACCTAAAAACATTTTATCTATTTTAAGAAAGTAAGCATTACCGTCTTTTTTAAAAGGAATTTTTGTTTTGGCGGTTTT
>NZ_JANPCM010000448.1:0-2528 GCF_031430955.1 Ferruginibacter sp. | reverse complement strand
TTCAATTAACTGAAAAGACTGATAAGGTAATCTTGCAAACAAACCAACCGTAACATAATCATACAGCGAATCGCCGTAGGCTCTTAAACTACTGGTAAGCGATTCTGGTGTAAAATTTCCTTTGGGTAAAAATTGAATCAGGTCATCATCAATAAAAGCAGAACGGTATTTAGTTAGCTGCACTTTATATTTGGTATCCACCTTGCCCACTATGTTTAATTGCACCATCGAGTCTATATAACCAATTTTTGCGCCGCCCAGTCTGTCTTCCCCCAAACCAAAAAGCAAATGCGCCAACCTGCCTTTTGTAACAGCAATGGTTGGATTAAAAGGCGAAAACATGGAGATGGTATTTTTAGTTTGCTTAGTTACAGTCTTGCCAGCTGAGTCTGTAATGGTTACAGGAATTTTTTCCATCAAAAAATTATCAGCTTCTTTTATTACATATTCTCCCTGGTAAATGCCCGGCATAGCACCCGGCATTTCGTAGAGCATAATATTTTTTCCTGCAACAACTGTGCATCCTTTTAAAGCTTTTACCCTGAATTTTATTTTATCGCCGGGTTGCAGCATTAAATTTCCTTCGGGGAAAGTTTCTATGCTGCCAATATCTAAAACTTTAACCGTATCCGGCGGCGCAGGTAAAGTGTAGTTGTAAATAATTTTTCTATTGACAGATTTATCAGGTGTTGCAAATGCAATTAAATTAAATGCGGTGTCGCCGGGTTTTAAATTTACTTCATAAGCAAATGCACCCGTAGCAAAAACTTTTACCGGATTGCCATTTATAGTAAGGTTGCAGCTTTTACAGGTACTGCCAATTAAAAAATTACGTGACGATCGCACTGCATTTTTTTCTTTGCCGGGCTCTACCAATTTTATAAAAGGTTTATCACCAGTTTGAGAATATGCAACACATGCAGTAAATAAAAGCAGAAACGCAAGGGTAATTTTCATTACTGAAAGTTAAACAGAAATTAAAGTATAAGTGCAAAATTATTTGCTAAAAAAAAGTCATTGCTTTTGGCAATGACTAAAAAGTAATCAGTTATTAAAATATTACCAAGGATATTTATTCTCTGCAATCATCTTATCCGCAATTCTTCTCCGGGCATCTTTACTGTTAAACGGTGCAGTTTTTGTAAAACGTTTTAAGCCCAGCAGCATCATGCGTTGCTCATCGCCACCGGCAAAAGCATTAATGGCCTCTTTACCTGCTTTGTTTACTTTATCCACTGCATCATTCAAATAACAACGCATCAAATCAATTTGTATTTGTGCTGCAGCTTCACCTTGTTTATCTGTCATTTTTATTACACGTAACAAAGTACTTTCGGCTTCAAAAGTTTCAATAGCCATATCAGCAATGTTCATCAGTATTTCCTGCTCATCATTCAGCTTCATCATTAGTTTTTGCACCGCAGCACCTGCAACCATTAAAATACATTTCTTCATGTTTACAATTGTCTTGCGCTCAGCTGCAAAAGCACTTTCATCATCATTACCAAATTCCGGTATACTCATCAGCTCTTTACTAACAGCCATGGCTGGCCCCATCAAATCCAGTTTACCTTTCATGGCTCTTTTTAGAATCATATCTACAGTAAGCAAACGGTTAATTTCGTTGGTGCCTTCGTAAATACGGTTAATGCGGCTGTCACGGTAACCACGGCTGGCAGAGTATTCATCACTAAAACCATTACCACCGTGTATTTGTACACCTTCATCCACTACATAATCCAATACTTCACTCCCATGCACTTTTAAAATAGCGCACTCCACAGCAAATTCTTCTGCGGCTCCTAATAATGCTTCGTTAAAAGGTTTACCTGCATTTTGCATTTCAATTTCTTTATCATCTACCCATTTGCTGGTGCGGTATAAAGCGCTTTCGCTTGCAAAAATGCGTACGGCCATTTCTGCCAGTTTATATTTTATAGCACCAAAATTTGCAATGGCAGTTTTAAATTGCTCTCTTGTTTTTGCATATACAATAGAATCTGTTACCGACATTTTTGCGCCGCCCAATGCAGCTGCACATAATTTTAACCTGCCAATGTTTAAAATGTTGAAAGCAATGATGTGGCCTTTACCAATTTCTCCCAGTAAATTTTCAACCGGCACTTTACAATCCTGAAAATATAATTGCACTGTTGATGATCCTTTAATACCCATCTTATGTTCTTCTGGCCCCTGTGTAAAACCTTCCATTCCTTTTTCTATAATAAACGTAGAAAATTTATCGCCGTCAATTTTTGCAAACACCGTATAAACATCTGCAAAACCTCCGTTGGTGATCCAGCATTTTTGCCCGTTTAAAATATAATTTTTTCCATCGGCACTCAGCACTGCAGTTGTTTTTGCACCCAATGCATCGCTTCCGCTGTTCGGCTCCGTTAGTCCGTAAGCACCTTTCCATTCGCCGCTGGCCAATTTAGGAATGTATTTTTTCTTTTGTTCTTCGGTACCAAAATACAAAATGGGTAATGTACCAATACCCGTGTGTGCAGCAATGGCCACACTAAAAG
>NZ_JANPCM010000447.1:0-2340 GCF_031430955.1 Ferruginibacter sp. | reverse complement strand
TATAAATTTCCTACGCTGGATCTTTTAGAAAACCATGGCAGCGAAAAAATTGTGCAGGATGCCAATGAACTGGAGAATAATAAAAACCAGATCATCAACACCCTTAAAAATTACGATATTAATATCCAGAAAATATCGGCAACGGTTGGCCCAACCGTTACTTTGTACGAAATTATTCCTGCTGCAGGTGTACGCATATCAAGAATAAAAAATTTGGAAGATGATATTGCATTAAGCCTTGCTGCACTCGGTATCCGCATTATTGCACCTATACCCGGCAAAGGAACCATTGGTATTGAGGTGCCCAATGCAAGAAAAACGGTGGTGAGCATGAAAACACTGCTGGCATCAGAAAAATTTCAAAATAATAATTTTTCTTTACCCATTGCTATTGGCAAAAAAATTGATAACGAAAATTTTATAGTTGACCTTGCCAGTATGCCGCATCTTTTAATGGCAGGTGCTACAGGGCAGGGCAAGTCTGTGGGCATAAATGCCCTTTTAGTTTCGTTGCTGTATAAAAAACATCCATCTCAATTAAAATTTGTTTTGGTAGATCCTAAAAAAGTAGAGCTAAGTATTTACAAAGCCATAGAAAAACATTTTTTAGCAAAACTGCCCGGCGAAGAAGATGCCATCATCACAGATACAAAAAAAGTAGTACACACTTTAAATGCTTTGTGTATTGAAATGGATAACCGCTACGATTTATTAAAAGAAGCCGGTTGCAGAAATATAAGAGAGTACAACGAAAAATTTGTTGCCCGTAAACTCAATCCTGAAAAAGGGCACCAGTTTTTACCTTTTATAGTTTTAGTAGTAGATGAATTTGCAGATTTAATTATGACAGCGGGTAAAGAAATAGAATTGCCCATTGCACGTTTGGCACAGTTGGCAAGGGCAGTGGGTATTCATTTAATTATTGCCACCCAAAGGCCGTCGGTAAATATTATTACAGGTACCATTAAAGCCAACTTTCCGGCACGTATTGCTTTTAAAGTGAGTAGCAAAATTGACAGCCGTACTATTTTAGATGCCGGTGGCGCCGAACAATTAATTGGTAAAGGCGATATGCTTATCAGTTATAATGGCGAATTGGTGCGTTTGCAATGTGCTTTTGTTGATACACCTGAAGTGGATAAAATTGTTGATTTTATAGGTGAGCAAAGAGGTTATCCGCAGGCATTCTTATTGCCGGAATATATTGATGAAAAAGAACTGGAAGCAAAAGGTGCCGACTTAACCGACAGGGATTCTCTATTTGAAGATGCAGCAAGATTAATTGTTGCCAGCCAGATTGGTAGTACCTCTTTATTACAACGCCGCATGAAGTTAGGTTACAACCGTGCCGGACGTTTGATGGATCAGTTAGAAGCAGCAGGCGTTGTGGGCATGAACCAGGGAAGTAAAGCGAGGGATGTGTTGATAAAAACAGAATCGGATCTGCAAATGATATTTGATACTTTGGCGTGAGGCGTGAATGGTGAGACGTGAGTGGGTGAGTTACATAAGAACTTTCATTAATCAAACCAAAACTATATTTTATGTTTTTAGAATTAGCTCACACCAAATTAGATGTATTTATAATTGGCAAAAATTTCGTTTTATCATGTTATAAATTATCAAAATTATTACCTCAGGAAGAACGATTTAATATGATGCAGCAATTAAGAAGGGCAGCGCTTTCTGTTCAACTGAATATTGCAGAAGGCAGTTCAAGAAAATCGGCAGTTGAAAGAAGAAGGTTTTATGAAATATCCAGGGGTTCACTAATTGAGATAGATACAATTTTTGATTTAGCCATAGATTTAGAATATTTCAAAAAAGAAGATTTAACACCAACAGGAGTCTTAATGGTTAAAACTTTTCAAATGCTCAGCAAAATGATCGTTTACTAATCTCACGATTCACCATTCACGAATCACGACAACCCTAACTATGTCAAAATTTCTACTAATAGGCCTTGGTAATATTGGAAGTGAATACGCCAACACCCGTCACAATATTGGGTTTGATGTAGTAAATGCTTTTGTAAAAAAGCACGGCGGCCAATTTGAAGTGGGCAGATTAGCCTATGTAGCTACAGTAAAATTTAAAGGCAAAACCATTGTATGTATATGCCCCACCACTTTTATGAACGGGAGTGGCAAAGCATTTAAATATTGGATGGACAAAGAAAAAATTGCTGTAGAAAATACATTGACCATTGTAGACGATGTGGCACTACCGCTGGAAAAAATACGTTTACGTCCTGCAGGTAGTGCAGGCGGGCACAATGGGCTAAAAGATATTCAGGCCGTTTTAAACTCTGACAAATATCCCAAATTAAGGTTTGGCATT
>NZ_JANPCM010000446.1:0-6722 GCF_031430955.1 Ferruginibacter sp. | reverse complement strand
TATTTGAAAACGAAAAATTAGTAGCCATGACAGGGCAGCGGCTGCATGTACAAAACTATACAGAGATCAGTGCGGTATGCACACATCCAGATCATACTGGCAAAGGCTATGCTAATACTTTAATGCAACATCAGTTACAGCTTATACTGCAACAGGGGCAACAGCCATTTTTACATGTAAGGGAAGATAATGAAAGAGCAATAGCGCTTTATAAAAGGCTGGGGTTTACCGCTAGCCGCCTAATGAATTTTTACTTTATGAAACGGTTGTAAACTTCAGAGACAGATTCTTTGCAGTTAATTTTTTATATTTATTATTCACCAAAAATTTAATACACAAAAATTTTACCGGTTTCCAAAACAGTATTATTGCCTGTCAATAATTTATAAATAATTATACCGGTGCTAAAAGATGATAATATAATGCGGTTAGGTAATGATGTATAACTTTTTAAAAGCCGTCCGCTAAAATCAAACAGCTGTAACTGGCTGCCGGAGGGTAAACCTTGCTGCAATATATAATTCAATTGGCTGTTACGGTTTATTGGGTTTGGGTAAAACAAAATATATTTATTGCCAGATGTTAATACAGAAATAATTTCTGTGTAAACAAAATTGCCATTATATAATTTAATTTTTGCCCTAAGGTATGTGTTACCCACAGCAAGAGCACCTGTGGTGTAATGATAACGTGTAGCAGTATTTTGCACTTTAACGCTGCCGTAAGTTTTTAACAGTTGGCCTGTTGCGCTCACTTCTTCAAAATAAATACTGTCGGCATAACCGGTAATGCTTAGCTCTGCAATTAAATCCAGTTTATTACCATCCAGCAAATTGTAGTAAAGCGTTTTGTAAAAACATTGCACGCCCTGTTGTGTAATATCAATAGCTATACTCCTGGCTGCAGGCAAATTATTATTTAGTACAGGTTGCACTGCATACACCTGCCATGGAAAACTATTGCGTTTAAATACCTGAAAAGTATCTGCAAGAGTAAAAACTGGTTTTAAATATGCACTGTCTGTTAATGCAAAAATATTGTAGCTGCTGGCATACACATGTTTATTCCACGAAAGACGAAATGAATCTGCACATAAAAAATCTACATTTAAATTACTTACTTTACTTATTATAAAACGTGGCGATAAAAAATCTCCAAATGCAGTCTCCATTTTTAACACTCCTTCGCTGGCAGTGTCTTTTATCAGCCAGTCAAATTTTTTGCTGTTCAACTTTTGTGCAGCTTTCAATAATTGCCATGCTGTACCATTGTTATAACTGATGTATAAGTTTGCGGTTTGATTGGTATCTGCAATATTTGTTTGCCATTTAATTATCAAATTTTCATTCTCCTGCCTGTTTACATCAGTTGTGTGCAACGGATTTGTAAACCGAAAAGTATTTAATGTATCAATACTAATGGCAACATTAAAAGGTATGGCTATTGTACTTACCATTGTGCCGGTAACTTTTACCTGATAATTTCCTGCTGCAGGAAATGCAATGCTTACCTGCTCGGCAGTATTTAACGAGTCTCTTTTTCGCATGGGTGTTTTATTCAGCGAATCGCTGCTGGCTGCAGCACTTAACACCCAGGGCCTGTAAACCTCTCCGGTATTAAGTTGTATCACTTCAAGGTCAATATCATTTGTAAGTGCTTTGTTATTGTTTACAGCTGCAGCGGTATCGTTATATGCCAGTGTAATTTTTAATTGAGCGGCATTTGCAGGCACAATAACTGTTTTTGTCCATTGCTGATTTTGTACAATGGTACTGCCCTCATATTTCTTCTGCAGTATTGCTTTTATTGCGGCATAACTGTTTAGTAAGCCATACCCCGTTTTGTAATCTGGGCCTGGGTTAAAAATATCTTCGGCAGTATTGTATAAAATAGCTTTTATTAAAGATGCTGCAGGAAGAGTTTGGTTGTTGCTGTCTTTATAGACTTGCTGCATAACCGCAATTGTACCGCTAACAATAGCTGCCGCATCAGATGTTCCGTTTGGACCTAAGGCTGTTATTTGAGGTGCCAATCTCCCATCGTACAAAGGCCCGGCCGAACTTTCTGGCGCAATATTTCCCCTGTTATCAATAGCGGCAACAGTAATAATATTTTTTGCCATTTTAAAATTACCTGTAAGGTTGGCATAGCCATTTATGTTAGCATATTTACCATCGGTTGCAAATGATGTACCCCTGTTACCGGCAGAAAAAACATGCAGCAGATTTTTATTTTGCCACAACTGTATATCATAGCTTACTGCCTCGGCACCGTAAAACTGTTGTATTGCCGTGCCATAAGAATGATTTTGTACCGTTACTTTATTTGTTGCCAGTATACCGGCATCATCAGCAAATAAATTAGCAAATGTACTGGGGAAAAATGTGCAGGCATTTGCAATACCACGGCCATCGTAAAAACTATTACCGGCACCACCAATTACGGAGGCAATAACAGTGGCATGGCTGGTAATAGTTGTTGCAGCAATTGAAGACGGCAAAATACGTTTGTATAAATCTAAATCCGTTGCCTCCATTTGCTGCTCTTTAACACCTGCAACAATATTTTTTCCATTTGCACCCGGCAGGATAAAATCCACTGCATTTATGCCATGAAAACTTCTGTTATAACCAATAATACCTGTTTCGGTATGTGCCTGTAACTGTATATCAGCAAAAATTATTTCGGGAAGGGAAAGTATTTTTTCTTTAAAAAAATTTGCACTGCATTTTATTATAACACTGTTTGAAGAACGGTTTACAGCAACCGGTTTTATGGATACATCATTTTTTTTTAAAGCAAATAAAACCGTATCTGCATTTATACCTGTAAGAATATAAGTATGCAGCCCGCCTGCATCCACCGCAGCAGATGGGGATAATTTCCAAAGGTTTGTTGCAGGTGCAAGTTTTAATTGATTAGCATATTTTGCTGATAGCGAAATATCATTAATCTTAACTATTGCTGTGTGTTCATCTATCTTTCTAATAACAGTTATTAATTCCGGCAGGGTATCTTTCCATTGACAAATAAAGTAAACAGGATGTGGTGTGTTAAGAACAAAACTTGTATCAGCAAATTTTTTAAAAGATGTATTACTTATAAATACTGTATTTTGCTGCGCTTTTACATAATACTGCAGCAGTATTAAATTACAGAGTAAAAGCAACCTTACTACTTTTTTTTTCATAAAACCCCATTTAAACATTTCACTGTAAAGTTTATATATTTATTGCTTACCAGAGGCATGCTGTAATATTATAAATCAATTTACAAAACAGCAAATAAAAAATCCCTTTCTTTTAAAAGAAAGGGATTACAAAAATGAAAGCTGTATTAATAAACATAATTTAAAGCTGTACCATCAGCAGTACTAAATGCCGGGTTACTATTGGTGCAGGCCATCATCCATGAATTATAAGAACCTGTAACTGTAGTTGGTGTGCCCGGGATATGCACAGCCCCAATGCCAGCAGAACCTTCATTGGAATTTTGTCCGCAGCTTGAGCGGTTCATATAATCAGTATGGCGGAAACCAATGCAGTGGCCAATTTCATGTGCCATCACTTCATCGGCCTTATTAGCTGTGCTTAAATAGCTTGTGGCGCAGCTGCTGGTGCTTAAAGTAAAGCCGCCAGATGGGTTACCGCTGGCTGTAGGAAAGCCCGAAGCCTGGCCTAAAATGCAACCGCCGGTAGAAGTAGTACCTAAATTAGCTCCTGTAATTACAATATTACCGCCTGTGGTTACCCGCTGAAAACGAATTTTTAAATTCAGGTTATTATAACGTGCCAGTGCCTGGTCTAAACCTGTAGAAAAATAAGAGGGAAAGCCAGAACCTAAACGCACAGTAATGATACGCTGGCCGGTTGTTGGTGTACTAACTACATTGGTAGTACGATAGTGTTCTTCATTAGCATAAATTAATTCATGCATGGGGCCTGTACCAGACATTTCCTGTAACTGAGCGGCAGACAAAAGAATATCCCCTTCAATTAAAAAATTGCCTTCCGCAGTTTTTTCTGCCCAGTTGCTATTAAAACCAGCCCCAACAACCATCTCTCTCTCCTGCTGAGATAAAGCAGAAGCATCTGCGTCAACATTATTAGACACTTTTTTACAACTTACAAAAGTACCTGCAAGCAAAATCGCAAAACCAGTTGTTCTAATTAGTTTTTTCATTTTAGTTTTGTTTAATGTTAAAAAAAAATTCTCTGTAATATAGAAACCTTTTTTTTAATAAAAATACCGGTACCTGTAAACTTATTAACAACTGTGGTTAAAAAATAAAAGCCCCGTCGGAGACAATACTTTTTACTTAGTGTTTTTACTATTTAGTATTTTACCTTTTACTCATTGTGGATCTAAATAATTTTGCAGTTTGTAAAATATCTGTCTAACATTTTTATACACATAATTAACTTTAATTAAAGTTATGTTGTACAAGGGTGTACCGCTTACTTGAAAGACTGTACTACTTAAAAGAATAGTAATACAATTCCCTTTTAAAAAAAGAATTAAAAATTTACTGCCGCACTACCCTTTCCAAAACCTTCTCGCCATCTTCGGTGGTAAAATAAAAATTGTACACTCCTGCCGCCCATTTTACTAATGAAAAATCAGAAAGAGAATTTATGCCAACTACCGCACTTATTTGTTTTGAATACACCACCTGCCCTATTGCATTACTAATTTGTAATTTTATAGTTTGTGTTTTTTTACTTTGTACCTGCACCTGTAAATTATTTTTAAACGGGCTGGGAAAAACTTTTATGATCATTGTTCCGTTTACATCTGCAGGCCAATCGGCACAGGCTCCGGTGTTGGGAATATTTGTATCCATCCAGCCTATTCTGCTGGTAAGCCATTGTTTTAATGTGCTTATTTCTTCCGCATAAGTTGTGGGTATGGGATTTGGATTGGGCCAAACATATTGCCCCAGTATGGGCCATTTTTGAAAATGCCGTTGTTGTGCTTCGCCTAACAATGTGTTGATGGAGTCAATTAAAAAATTAATGTGCTGGTTGCTTAAGCTTGTTTGCCGTAATTGTTTCCACCTGCAGCGCAGGTTTGATTTATAAGCACTGTCCTGCATAAAACGTTCCCACCAAAAAGGGATTAACCAGGTATCACTAGTACAAATGGAATTAAATTGGTAAGCCCATCCGCTGGTGCTGCTGCCTTCGCAATAATTAGCGTTTCTAAAAGCAATATCATAATCCCATACGGGGCCGGCAATAATTTTTCCCCCCTTGCTTTTTTTATCTTTATAAAAATAACTGCTCAGCCGGTAGCCATCCACATTGCGGCTTATTTCATTTAAAATATTGTAATCAATAAAAGAATTGATGTCGGCAAATTTTCTAAAGCCGGTTGCCGTATCCTGAAAGGAATTGCTGTTTAATGCCAGCTCAAAACTATCCACATAAGTTTTAATGTAATCTTTTTGTGGTGCAACTATATCAGCAGTTTTAGGATAGTAATAAATAAATTGTATTCGTTGATTACGTACCGCATTGTAAGGCTTTACCTGCGAAAACCAGCCTTCTTCACCGGCATCAATTTTATCAATCTTAAAAATATAGCCACCGGTTAAAGCATCTCCGCTTATATCGGAGGTTTTAAGTTTTGGTATATCAATTCTTGCAGCACCCCTTTTAATTTTTTCCATTAACACATATACACCAATATAATTATTGTTCAGCAGCACTTCCACATAACGGCAATGGGCAGCCCAATGTCCCATCCCGTTACTGATGGCATAAGCCAGTACATTATGCATTAAAGTTTTGTCGGTGTAAGGCGCATACAAAACCCAGTCGCTTTCCGTTGGCATACCTAAAATACTTTTGTTTACCGAAGCCCCTGCTGCATCCCAAAGCTCCACACTGTAACTTTTCATGGGGAACTGCTGCGATGATTTGCCCCTTATTTCAATACCAATTTTTCCATTGTAATTATTTTTTGTATCCGTTACATTATTACGTATGCCTGAACCATTGTATATTATGCCCATATCGGCCATAATTTTTGGATCGTCAGGAATGGCTTGCCCGTTAGTGTTTATAATTACAACAGGAAGATTTGAAGAAGTAAAAGTTTGTGCAGTAAGGATTGATGAGGTACAAAAATAAAATACCAGTATTGTAAAAAAATATTTTGCAGGCATATATTATCTTTTAAGAACGAAATTGCTGTTAAAGGTATAAAATTAAATGAGAGCGGTTGCATACGCAATATCTGTGGGTACATAAGAGGCTGCAAAAAATGCGTATCTTAAGTTTTAATACGTTTATGCAATAAAAATTCAAAAATTATTTTATGTAATACTGATCTTTTGTTTTGGCTGTAAAACCAATATTGATACTTCTGAAGAAATAATTAATAAATTCATTTTCAATAAAAAAGATTTTGAAATCTTACTGCAAGACTTAAAAAATAATCCTGTTGTGGATTCATTATACAGATCTATAAAAAGCATAGAAAGAAAGTCATCTGATTTTCCAACCGATATTTATTTACAGTTGAACAACTTAGGTGTCTCCCATGTTTATTTGCATTCAGGAGGTTGTGACAAACTTTTAAAAAAAGTATTTATTTTCAAAACCAACTGGAATTCAAAAGTGCCCATCATTGTTGATAATAATCCGCGTGATACCCTTAGAACAAAAGATAAATATTACAGTAAAGATCAAAATAACAATGAATTTTGGGGATTCGGT
>NZ_JANPCM010000445.1:0-18915 GCF_031430955.1 Ferruginibacter sp. | reverse complement strand
CTCAATACCCATTACAGCAACACCTGCTGCCGAACCAATTATGATGGCACTGCCGCCGCTGCCGGTGGTGAGTGCTAAAAATTCCCAAAACGGATGATCGGTGGGATAAGTATTTAAATCGTACATGCCCTGTGCGGCAGCAACCAGCGGCACATTATCCACCACAGCAGAAAGCAACCCTAAAAATGTGCCTATCAAATAATCGTTTTTAAAAACAATGGTTAAAGTATCAGCAAGATTTTTAAGTAAGCCTGTTGATTGTAGTGCAGCAACTGCTAATAATATGCCGAGAAAAAATAAAATACTGGGGGTATCAATCTTTTGCAATGCACGGGCAACAGTATATTGCTCTGCATAATTGGCTTTTTTATCTTTATGAATAATGGTAGTGATAACCCACATTAAACCCAACGCCAGCAGCATACCCATAAAAGGGGGCAAGTGTGTAAGCGATTTAAACAGGGGCACAAAAAGTAAAAATCCAATACCGCTGATCAAAATAATTTTACCCTCACTTTTTTGCTTCGACGAAGTTTCCTCAACTGCAACGGGCTGGTAAATTTTGCCTTTAAACTTTTGCGCAATAATTAGTACCGGTACAATTGCCCCAACCAGGCAGGGAATAAAAAGAGTATAGATAATATTAAATGCCGTTACCTGCCCGCCTATCCAAAGCATGGTGGTAGTTACATCACCTAACGGCGACCAGGCACCGCCTAAATTTGCTGCAATAATTATTATAGCTGCAAACCACAACCTGTCTTCTTTTTCATTTAATAATTTTACACAAAGCGATGTCATAACAATAGCTGTGGTTAAGTTATCGAGCAATGCGGATAGAAAAAAAGTTATTGTTGCAATAATAAATAATAATTTCTTTTTACTGGTGGTGGTTATTTTTTGGGTAATAATATCAAACCCATTATGAGAATCGATGAGTTCCACAATCGTCATAGCACCCAGTAAAAAAAATAAAATAGAGGCGATATCGCCAAAGCCATGCAATAAAGATTCACTTACTGCATTCACATCTTCGCTGGTAACAATATAAACCGTCCAGCACAAAACACCTGTTATTAAAGCGGAAGCTGCTTTGTTAACTTTTAATGGATGTTCAAATGCTATAGCTATGTAACCGGTGATAAAGATGATAAGAATGATGATTGTATATAATGGCATAATGCAAAATAAATTATAAAAGCTGAAACTCAATAAAGATTATTTATCAAATATAAAACCAACTTCTTTTACTTCTGCAGAGCTTGTGCCAATAAATATTTTAAATGCCCCGGACTCAGCAGCATATTTTAATTCATTATTATAAAACTTTAAATCATCAACAGTAATTATAAATTTCACTGTCTTACTTTCTCCTTTCTTTAAAAATATTTTTTGAAAACCTTTTAATTCCTTTACCGGCCGCACAACAGAAGCCACCATATCTCTTATATACAATTGCACCACTTCTTCCCCATCATAATTACCGGTGTTGGTGATGATAATGGTTGCTTCTAATTTTTCATTGGTTTTTAATTTTGTTTTATTTAAAGTGATGGCGCTGTAATTAAAACTGGTATAACTTAATCCATAACCAAAACAAAATTTTGGGCTGTTGGGCAAATCAATATAAGCCGATACATAATTTACATCGCTGTCATTTGCTGCAGGCCTGCCGGTGTTGTAATGATTGTAGTAAATAGGAATTTGCCCCTCTGTTCTTGGAAAACTCATAGGCAATTTTGCAGAAGGATTATAATCGCCAAATAAAACATTGGCAATTGCATCACCTGCTTTTGTACCCAACCACCACGTGTATAAAATGGCCGGCACATTATCCGCCGTCCAGTTAAAAATTAAAGGCCGGCCTGCATTTATTAAAACTACAACAGGTTTACCAGTTGCCTGCATTGCTTTAATCAACTCTTCCTGCACGCCGGGCAAATGAATATTGCTGCGGCTTTTAGCTTCGCCACTCCAGTTGCTGGCTTCACCCATACTCATAATAATTACATCAGCGTCTTTTGCAGCAGTAAGCGCTTCTTCAAACCCATTTTTGTTTTGGTCATCAATGTCGCAACCTTTGGCGTATAATAATTTTGTAGTGCTGCTTACTTTATTTTGTATGCCCTGGTAAAGAGTAACTACTCTTGCCGTATCATCAGGCCAGCTGTAACTCCAAAAACCTAAATTATCCCTTACTGCTTTTACAAAAGGCCCAATCAATGCAATATTTTTTATTTGTTTAGATAAGGGCAATAATTGATTGTTATTTTTCAGCAACACTATACTTTTTTCTGCCATCGTTTGCGAAGCCTGCAAATGTGCAGCATTATTAAATTGCTGTTGTTCTCTTGCGATATTGCTGAATTTATAAGGATCATCAAATAACCCCATTTCAAATTTCTTTTTTAAAATTCTTTTTACGGCATCATCAATTACTGCCACAGTAACTTTTTTATCTTTTACCAGTTGTTTTAAGTTTTGAATATAGCTCCTGCTTTCCATATCCATATCACTGCCGGCGTTGGTAGCATGCATGGCTGCTTCATAATTATTTTTTGAATAACCATGATTGATCATTTCTCTCACACTGCCCCAGTCGCTTACTACAAAGCCTTTAAATTTCCACTGACCTTTTAATAAATCTCTTTGTAAATATTTATTACCTGTTGCTGGCACTCCGTTTAAATCGTTGAACGAATTCATAAATGTTGCGGCACCTGCATCCAGTGCGGCTTTAAAAGGCGGCAAATAAATTTCGTGCAATTGACGAAGACTCATATCCACAGCATTGTAATCACGGCCACCCACAGCCGCACCATACGCTGCAAAATGTTTGGCGCAGGCCATCACGGCGTCAGTGTTGCCCAATCCATTTCTCTGGAAACCTTGTACTCTTGCTTTTGCTATGGCACTTCCTAAAAACGGATCTTCACCTGCACCTTCCATAACCCTGCCCCAGCGTGGGTCACGGGCAATATCTACCATTGGCGCAAACGTCCAGTGTACACCAACAGCACTTGCTTCAACTGCAGCAACTCTTGCACTTTTTTCTATAGCAAATAAATCCCAGCTTGCTGCTTCGGCTAAGGGTATTGGAAAAATAGTACGATAGCCATGTATAATATCCTGGCCAAATAATAATGGAATTTTCATTCGTGATTGCATGGCCATTTGCTGCAACAAACGGGTATGCTCCACCCCTGTTACATTTAACATGGAGCCCACCATGCCTTTACGAATTTGATTTTGTTTATCGCCATCATTAGTTATAGGGCCCGTGGCTTCCCAATCGCCATTGTACTGGTTCATCTGGCCAATTTTTTCATCCAGTGTCATCAGTTTTAAAACGGAATCTACTTTTGCATCAATTGATTTTTGTTGTGCAATGGAAGATGAAAAAATATTTATTGAAAAGAATACAATAAAAACAACTGGAACAAATTTTTTAAACTTCATTTTTTTATTTTTTGTTGGAGAATAACCATGGTATTAAATCGGGTTCTGCAAACGCATTGTCCCAGCTGTTATGATTAGCTTCGGGATATAGTGTAAATTTTACGTTGGCTTGTATTATTTGTAATGCATTTACAATACGCTCAGAATAAACGGGCAACACTACATCATCCTTTGCACCATGAAAAACCCACCAGTTTACTTTTTGTAAATTGGGTGCTGCAGCGCTATCTGCTCCGCCGCAAATGGGAAAAGCGGCTGCAAATAATTTTGGATTGCGGTTTACAATTTCAAATGTACCCATGCCACCCATAGAAAGTCCGCCAACATAAATTTGTTTTTTGTTAACCTTATATTTTTTTATAGTTTTAAAAAGTAACTGCTGTAATAAATCCATTGCAATAGTGGGTGCACCACCGGTTTGAAAGGTAAATTCTCTTTTTCCTGCTGCATTATTTTTTATGGCCACATTGCTCCAGAAACTTTTGGCAGGGCATTGCGGAAAAAGAATGATGGCAGGATATTTTTTGCGTAAGCTGTCACGCAGAAATAAATTACTGCCATGCATTAGTTGTGCTTCGTTATCATTACCCCGTTCACCAGCACCGTGTAAAAAAAGTATCAGTGGATATTTTTTTGTCGCATCATAATTTTCAGGGAGTAATAACCGGTAAGGCAAAGTATCGGTGCCTTTTATGAAAATATATTTTTGATAGAGTGATTTATCCTGTGCATAATTAAAACTGATGGCAGCAAAAAAGAAAAAACATAAGACGATATTTTTTTTCATGATTTATTTTATTTTAAGAAATAATAAATGTTACAACATGCACAGCTTTTCGTTAGAAAAAAGTTGTCATCCTAAGGCACTCATAAAAGAAATTTCTACGCTCTTTGATAATGACACTAAAGAACAGCAATACATTTACTTTGAGAATAAGTAATCTGTGGCAGAACAGCAGTACTCCAATTAGTGGTGCAATCCATGCGTTTGAGCTTTGCTTCAAAGAATTTTTGCAGTTCATTTTAGTGATAAGCTATTTGTTTACAAGTAGTGATTCCTCTATAGCAGCTTATAGACTATTTTGTTTTGTAAGCCACAGATTATTTTTTTATAATCATTAAATGTAAAATTATGAAAAAGGAAATCATTTTGAACAGGTTTATGAATGAACCGCAGGCATTGATGTTGGCAGCGAAATGATTTATGTATCTGTTGATGGCGTAAAGGTAGAAAGTTTTGGCACCTGCACGCTGATTACAGGAAATGTATTGAATACCTGCTTAATGAAAAAGTGAGCAGAGTGGCCATAGAAGCTACCGGTGTTTATTGCATTGCGTTTTATAATATGCTGGAAGCTTCGGGACTTAAAGTATCCTTTATAAATCCTGCAGAGATAAAGCAACGCAAAGGCAGGAAAACAGATGTAAATGATTGTAAGTAGATACAAAAAATATTTTCTGCAGGCATAACTAAATAAAGTTTTATAACCGCAGGAAAATTATATGAATTGCGTTTTTGGTAAGGGAGCGTTTAGATATAATTGATATGAGAGCAACTTATGTAAACAAAATGTATAAATGTTTAGAATTGATGAATATAAAAATAGGGTACGCAATAAGCCAGATACATGAAGCCAGTCGCATGAAAATGTTAAAGGCAATTACAGGCGGAGAAAGAGATGCGAAGAATTATTAACCCTGTGTGATAAAAATAGTAAAGAATAAAACAGATGCGGTAAAAAAAACTTTAGAAGCAAATTATAATAATACCTGGTTATTTATGCTAAGTAAAAATATAGAGTTGTGGGAAGATCATGAAAAACGAATAGCACAAATAGATTAAGTCATTACTGCATTACTTAATGAGTTGACTAAAGAAAAAGAGTTGATAGATTATAAACCGAACAAAGAAAAACCTGTACGCCACCACAAACCAAAAATAGATGGCTTACAGGATACGCTGGTAAAATTGTATGGAGTAGATGTATAAAGGATATCGGGTATAAATAACTATACTTTGTTGCGTTTGCCGGGAGAAACAGGAATAGATATGAGCCGCTTTGAAACAAGAAAACATTTTGTGAGTTGGTGCAGTTTATCACCTGGGCGCAATCAAAGTGGCAAGTCGAGCAAGTTTGTAAAGCAATCCCCCTGTAAGAAAGCAGGGCAAATTTTTAAAGAAGTAGCGCAATCGCTGAAGAACAGTAAATTTATAGCAATAGGGCAGTTTATAAGAAACTTAAAAATTAAAAGAGGCGCATCAGTAGCCTGTAAAGCAGGAGCAAGAAAAGTAGCAGAGGCTTTTTACGATAGCATAACTGAAGGAAATGAATATGTGGAGTACGGAATTAAAAAATATGAAGAACAAAAAAAAAACAAAAAGAAATAACATTCTTAAAAAAGCTGGCTAAAAAACATGATATGCAACTTACTGAAATACAAAAGTGTGCGTAAGGTGTTATTAGCGCCTCAAGGCTGACAGCATATTTCAATGTTTTAATTGGTATTATTTTCGGGTAGCCAAATTTTAAAAGTGGTGCCTTTGTCTTTTGTATACGCAGTTATTTTACCACCCATTTGCAGGGTAAATGTTTTGCATAATAATAAACCAAGCCCTGTACCTTTTTCGTTGGCCGTTCCTCTTTTACTTTCTGTTTGATGTTGTGCGTTGCTGTTGAACGCTTCAAGTTGGCCAGGCTGCATTCCTGTGCCTGCATCCTGTACTAAAATATTCCAACCTGCTTCATCCTGTTCGGCAGTAACAGTAACAGCACTTTCTTTAAAAGAATATTTTACAGCATTGCTCATAAGATTACGCAAAATTGCAGCCGTCATATTTACATCTGCATTTATAATAGTATTGGGGGTAATATTATTTTTTATAAGTACATTTTTTTGCTGCCAGTGATGCTGTAGTGTATTGGCTACTTCGGTTACCACAGCCGATACATCAAAATTTTCTATTACCGGTTTAAAGCCCTGCATTTGCGATGCTGCCCAGTTAAGCAAATTATTCATTAGCGAAGAAGTGTAGCTAAGATTTTGCTTTAAATCTTTAGCATATAAATTTAATTTCTCTGGTGCAATGTTTCCTTCTTCTAAAATATTCATAAAAGATATGAGTGAATTTACCGGCGCCCTCATATCATGACTTACCACACTGAATATTTTATCTTTTACGTTGCCCAGTTTTTCCAGTTCGGCTTTTTGTTGGTTGATGAGGGCATTTAATTTTTTTGTTTTACGGCGGTCATAATAAATTAGGCCCCCTATAATTAATGCCAGCACAATAGCAACAGCCAAAAATATTTTTACTTTTTTATCTAAACTAATTTGTAATTGCTGCTGCTTTAATTTTCCATCGCTTACCTGCTGCACTAATTTGTAATCGTTTTCTTTAATGGCAAAATCAATTTGCAATTGTTTACGGGTAATTTCTTTTTCTTTTTCAGCATCTATAATTTCTTCTTTTACTTTGATGAAATCTTTGTAAAAAATAATAGCATTTTCAAACTTCCCGGTTTTTTCATAAACATTGCTTATTTTTTCCAATGCCTGCTGCTGTATCAGTAATAATTTATTTTCTTTACCAATTTGCAAACTCTTATTTAAATAATATAAACTGCTGTCGTAATTTTTTTTATCAGCATAAAAATTTCCCATCGAAAAAAGAATATCAGCAATACTATTTTTATCTTCGGAAGTTTGATTGTAGCGTATTAATGCCTTTTGATAATATGCTAAGGCAAGTTTTCCGTTATCCATCTTTTCATAGGTTTTTCCTATATCGTTATGCAGTGGCGCAATTTGTGTGGAGGCTGCATCGCCGACTGCTTCTGCCACTTGTAATGCTTTAAATAAAAGGATAAGACTTTGCTGATATTTTTCTGCCGGCGCAACACCAAGTGTAATTAATTCTGCATCGGAAGCTTTACTGTAACTGCTGGCAATGCCCTGGTATGCGGAACTTACACCATAGTTAATTCCTTCATCTGCTTTTATAAAAACAGCAAGTGCTTTTTGTATATAAGCCACAGCCTGCACGGGTTTTTGTAAATCGTTGTAAATTGAACCTATGTTCATATAACAACTGCTTACCTGATCCTTTTCTCCAATTTGATTAAAAAGATTTACAGCACTATCACTGGCTTCAAGTGCTTTTGTATAATCAGGTATAGTCTGATATAACGCACTAAGATTTAAGTAAAAGCCAGCAGCACTATTTTTATCCTTTCTTTTATTGGCTACAGCAATGCCCTTGTTGTAACTGTCTATTGCCTGCAGGTACATAGATTTACCATGGTAGCAAAGCCCCAGGCGAAAGTAGATTTTGGTTAAAGAATATGATTGTGGTAATTTTTGTGCAACTTCAATTGCTTTGCCGGAAAACTCTTTTAGCTTTTCTAAATTATTCAGCCTGCAGTATTCTTTAAAAACGTTGCTGAGGTAAATAACTTTTATGGAATCTTCTTTTTTGTAATTGCCATTTACAGTAAGGAGGCTGTCAATTTTTTTTTGCTGCGCTACACTACAAAAACTGAAGAAAATAAAAAGGGCGGATAGTAGAAGTTTCATTTGTAAGTAGCACAAACTTAATGCATTTGCTGCTAATAATTTTTATGGGTGTGAATTTTGAAAGTACAGTATCTTCTATTTAAAAAACTTAATACGGGCTATTAATAAAACATAATTAAAGTTACCCAATGGTATACAGTTGAATGGAGCGTCGCCAATGAAGTCAAATTGAAAAAAAATGCCCGTAATCAAAAATTACTTTTACAGATTTTTTCAAGAATAAAAAACGACGCAAAAAAATTGCGTCGTTATAAAATTTCATTTAATTAAAATGGCAAATCATCCGTTGCCGGTACATTATCAGGAGAGGTTCTTACAACTGGCTGCACTGTAGTTGGTGCTGCTGTTGCATGGCTTACGTTGCCGGTATTTGCACCCTGGCTTTCGCTGTTACCACCTAAAAGCTGCACCGTCTGCACCCTCATGCGTAACGTTGCCGCAGCCTGTCCTTCTTTGTTGGTGTAAGCATCTGCTTCGGGTGAGCCTTCAGCAAAAACTGTTCTTCCTTTGGTAAGGTATTGCGCTACTGCAGTTTTATCCGTCCAGTAAGCACATTCCACCCAGGTGGTTCTTTCTTTTTGATTGCCCTGTGCATCTTTGTAGCGCTCCGAATGAGCAACGCTGAAATTAATAACGCTTTTGCCGTTGATTTCTTTAACGATACAATCTTTACCAAGATTGCCGATAACCTGTAATTTGATCATAATTGTGTTTTTTAAATGTTAACCGATGTATCTGTGTTGTATAAAATTATGAATTTAAAAGAAACCGTTATTCCCAAGTTTCAAACATTATGTTTATTTTTTTATAAGCATATGTTTTGCAGAGTGCTAAAAGCTTTAATTATTTAATCCATTTTATTTTTAATCCCAAATTTTTGGCCTCGCCGTTTTAGTTGTTCTTAAATAATCTAATAACTGGCCGGTATGCACCGCTTCGTGATAGGCAATGCGTAATAAATAATCTCCCAATTTACGGTGCTGCCCCAATTGTTTACGGGTTATATACATTTCATCCAGTTCTTTTGTTGTAAAGCCATGGATCATTTTTAAAAATTTCTCCCGGTAAGGCTGGGCATTTTTCAACTCATCATCAATTGAATTGAATGGATTGGTCTTTAACGGACTTTCAAAATCCCCCAAATCGCCGCCATGCAAAATAATATGATGATAAATATTTTCCCCTTCCAGCACATGCCTTATCATTTCAATGCAATTCATGGCATCTGCATCGGGCCTCCAGAATAAATAATCATCCGAAATATTTTTCCAAACTTTTATACTGCGCCGCCTTACTTCTTCAAAATTTAAAATCAATAATTCTTTTGCGTTCATTGCCTGCCAGGTTATTTTATTTATTAAAAAAAGAATTGCTCCAGAATTATTTTGCCATCTTTTACTTCGTAAACCGCCACTTCATCAAACTTCGTTCGTGATTGTCCTTTAAACGTAACATCCATACCCATTGTACAACTAAAAAAATTACCTGCAACTATTGGGGCAGATGTGTAACCACCATGCATTTCGGCTATCGTTTCATTAAACTGTTTTCCTTTTTGAATTATAGCATCAATACCTTCTGCATTGGGAAAAGGGGCATGGGCAGGTTCGATACTTTTTGCGCCTCTGCTGTATAATTCGGTTTGAATTTTATCGAAAGCACCCAGCTGCGACAATTCATAAAATTTATCGGCTACCTGTTGTGTTGTCATTTTAAAAATTTTAAAAGTTATTAATTTTTTTGTAATATACTGCACTCCTGCATTTTTCAACTGGAGTGGCATGTAAAGAAAAAATTACTTTTTTAATTCATCTTTTTCTTTAAGGTACTTACCTGGTCTTGTAAATTATTTACAAGATTAGCCAAAGCATTTACATCCCAGCGCTGCTGCACCGTTACTTTGCTTATTACAGACTGTGCCATCCATAATTCCACCACATCATCTGCATTTACCTGGTAAGGCTGGTATTGAGGATTATCGCTTACTAAAGTGAGTTTATTTTTTGCCTTATTATTTTTTACCACTCTTTTATACACAATTCCTTCGTTGCGGCTAACCACAATGTAGGGCATATTATTTTTTATATCTTCCAGCGAATCTACTTTTTCTCCTACAATAATACTGCCGCTTGGTGTAGGCATCATACTATCACCAATAATTTCGAATGCCCTGTAATTGCCACCACTCAGCATGGGCAAAGTGAAAGTATTCAATTCATCTATAAACTCCGTATCGGCATAACCGGCTAAATAACCTGCTGCTGCTTTTACGGGTACAAAATGAATGATATTTCTATCAGCACTCATCATTTTTTGCTGTCGCCGTTTGGCAAGGTAACTGCTGCCCGTATTGCTTAAATCTTTTAAAAACAATTCATCCAAACTAAGTTTAAACATATCGGCAATAATTTCCAATACATCCAAACGGGGGTCGGCACGTTCTTCTTCGTAGGCTCCAATTAAAGAACGTTTAATACCGAGTTTGTTGGCAAATTCCTCCTGTGTCCATCCACGGAGTTTGCGTAAGTATTTTAGGTTTTGACCGGCTACTGACATAGTGCAACTAATTTGATTAGTACAAATATACTAATAATTTTAGTTTGAACAAATTTATTTTTTGGGAATTGCCACGGAGGCACGGAAGCACAGAATGTTTTGACACCGATGTGATGACGAGAAGATTTATTTTAAGTATAAAATTATGTTGTGATGTGAAATAAATTGTGACGTTGTAATCCAAAATAGTGGAGATCAATTTACGCTTAGATAAAAGATGACTAGAGATTTACTGTTGAAGAGTGCGACGCCACCGTAGTTGCACATAGAACAAATGGCGGCCCCCAAAAATTGAAAATAAGTTTAGCAGCAGTTACCTTATTTTTGTAACAAATAAATTTTTATGAACTATTTTTTAACAGCACACAATATTTTAAGATGGGCCGTTTTGTTATTTGGTTTATGGACGTTGCTTAATGCCCTAACCGGCGTGTTTAGTAAAAGAAGTTTTACTGCCGGCGATAACAGAACCAATTTATTATTTATGACCTTTTGCGATATTCAATTGCTGATTGGATTGGTTTTATATTTTAATGGCATGTGGTTCGACAGGGTAAAAAGCAGTATGGGTGAAGTAATGAAAAACCCTATGGAACGTTTTTTTGCAGTGGAGCATGCACTGATGATGATTATTGCATGGCTGCTGGTACATATTGGCCGCAGCATGGTTAAAAGAAGCGCTATTGATGCACAAAAACATAAACGCAGTTTAATTTATTTTGGTTTAGCCATTGTAATTATTATTGCCATGATACCGTGGCCTTTTAAAGCAGCGGGTATTGCAAGGCAATGGTTTCCTCAATTTTAAATAAAAGAATTTGGAATTGGATACCTGTCTGCCGACAGGCAGGTTTGGAATTAGGATTTTAAAGCCAGAACAGTAATTATTTTTATAAAAAATATGCATTTCAAAATCTGAAATCGTAAATCACAAATCTTAAATCAATTAATGCCAGCAAAAAAACAACAACCCGTTATTTTAATTACCAACGATGATGGTATTACTGCGCCGGGTATAAAAAATTTAGTAGAAGCAGTAAAAGGCCTGGGCAAAGTGGTAGTGGTGGCACCCGATAAACCACAAAGCGGCATGGGCCACGCCATAACTATTGGTACACCACTGCGGCTGAATAAAGTAGAAAATATGTTTGGCGAAGTGGAGGCATGGCAAACCAGCGGCACCCCTGTGGATTGTGTTAAACTTGCAGTTGATAAAGTATTGCACCGCAAACCCGATTTATGCCTCAGCGGCATTAACCATGGTGCCAATCATTCTATAAATGTATTGTACAGCGGTACCATGAGTGCGGCAATGGAAGCGGCTATTGAAAGCATACCGAGCATTGGGTTTTCTTTATTAGATTACAGTTTTGAGGCCGATTTTTCTGCAGCAAGGGAATATGTTTTTAATATTGCCAAATGGGTGCTTAATAATAATAAAGAAAACCGTTTGCTGCTGAATGTTAACATCCCTAAATTACCTGCTGCAAAAATTAAAGGTGTAAAAGTTTGCCGCCAGGCCGATGCTAAATACAAAGAAGATTTTAATGAACGTAAAGACCCTCACGGAAAAAATTATTACTGGCTTACCGGCGAATTTTTAAATTTTGATAAAGGAAAAGACACCGATGTGTGGGCTTTAAAAAATGGTTATGTCAGCGTGGTGCCGGTGCAATTCGACCTTACCAATTACACCTTAAAAAAACAATTAGAAAAAAATAAATTTTTAAAATGATATTTAAAAAAGACAATTTTATTTTTGGATTTGTGATGGGGCTTATTGCACCATTTATTGGTTTTGCCGTTTTTAAATATAAAAAACTGGGACCGCTTAATTATGGCGAAGCGTTACAGTATATAATAATGGAACCCGGGCACCGCATGCTTACAATTGCCATCAGCCTTTGTTTGCTGGCCAATGCAATTTTGTTTACTATTTATATTAATTCAAACATTGACAAAACTGCCAAAGGTATTTTTGCTGCTACAATTATTTATGCATTAACAGCATTGAGTTTAAAAACATTTGGGTAGAGTTTTTATATTTTATTTATTGAACAATGCTTCAACTAAACTTCTCCCCTTTTCCTTATTTAAAAACAAGACGTTTAGTTTTAAGACCATTAACTATTGCCGATGCTGACGCTATTGCTGCACTCCGCAGCAACGAAACAGTAAACAAATATTTAGAAAGAGTAAAAACAACTTCTGCTGAAGAAGCCCTGTTGTTTATTGATAAAATAAATAACAGCATCAGCAATAACCAATCAATTTACTGGGTAATTGCTTTGCAAGAAACAAACCAGTTAATTGGCACTATCTGTTACTGGAATATTGTTGCCGTAGATGATACTGCAGAAATTGGGTACGAACTTTTACCCGATTATCATGGTAAAGGCATAATGCAGGAAGCTATTACTGCTGTAATTAATTTTGGATTTGCAAACATGAAAATTAAAACTATTACGGCCTCTACTTTGGCAACAAATATTGCCTCCATAAAATTATTGGAGAAGAATGATTTTAAAATTGATACCTCTGAAAAATATAAGGAAGAGTATGATGAGGCAATGAAGGGATATGCGGTTTATGTGCTTAGAAGAAATGAGCAAAACCTGTGAGGTTTATGAAGGGTATTAAAATTTAAAAACTTTTACAGCAGCAATTATTATTGCAATTGTACAGTGTTACAAAACCTCACAGTTTTACCGGCAACTCCACATAAAATGTAGAACCTTTACCTGCAATTGTTTGAAACCATATTTCGCCTTTGCATTGCTCTACAATTCCTTTGCACATGGCAAGTCCCAAACCGGTACCGGAAGTTTTGGTTGTAAAATTAGGTGTAAATATTTTCGACCGCATATCTTCGGCTATGCCCAACCCGTTATCTTTTACTTTTACTAAAATTTTATTGCCCCGCAATTCTTCTTCCACTTCAATTATGGCAATTTTATCTTCGGGCACTGCCTGTATAGCATTTTGAATAAGATTGGTAAATAAACGGTTGATATGGGTACGGTCGGCATTAATTAAAATGGGATGTGGCAATGGTGTACAATCTAACTGCACTTTATCATTTATTGCATACAACTGTGTAACGGTATAAAGCACTTCGTGTAAATCAAAAATTTCGTTGCGTGGGTTACCAATATTTGCAAACTGGCTAAACTCACCTGCAATTTGATTTAAGTGATCTATTTGCTCTACCAAAGTTTGCGCTACACTTTTAGTAAGGTCTTTTACATTATCACTATCATTAAGTATTGCTTTTTGCAGGTATTGTAAGCTCAGCTTCATGGGTGTAAGTGGATTTTTTATTTCATGCGCCACCTGCCTTGCCATTTCCCGCCAGGCACCTTCTCTTTCACTTTTTGCAAGGGCATTGGCACTGGCATCTAATTTACCCACCATCTTGTTATATTCTTTTACCAGCTCGCCAATTTCGTCATTGCGTTTCCAGTCAATCATTTCATTCATCTTACCCAAATTAACTTCTTTCATTTTATTGCTGATAAAAGAAAAAGAACGGGTAATACGGTTGGTAATAAACAATGCCACAATACCGGCAATTAAAAATATAAATGCATTTAGGTTAATGATGGTTACTAAAAAATTAGCGATCTCTAATTTTAATTTGCTTTGCGAAGTAAAATAAGGAATGTTAAGATAGGCATACTCTCTTCCTGTTTCATCAATTACAGGCACATAATTGCTTACAAATTTTAATGTGCCAATTTTTTCTTCTTTAAAATACTGTACTTCTTTTTGTTTATTAAGATGGTAGTAAGCAACAGGATCCATCTTTGTACTTACAATACCTTTGTTGTAAGGCAATGGTAATGAGGAAACCCTGAGGTTGCCTTCCAGATCGTACAGGTTGATATCGGCCACATGAATTTCAGAAATTTTTATAATAGTTTTTTCCAGTTCCTTTTTAAACCCTTCATCGTAAATTTTTACTACATCATCAAAAACAGATAATTCTGAAAGAGATGTACGCACTTCATTTTCCATTACATGAATAGTGCGGCTCAGGCGCTCCCGGTTATTATTTTCGTACCGTTTAATAAAAAATAAAATAGTAGCTATACCAATTACAAGAAAAGAAAGAATACTGATAAAAATTACCGTACCATGTATTTGATTACGGATGCTTAACTGCCAGTAAGTTTTTAACTGACTTTTATTTAACCTGGAACGGATGAAAATATTTATCAGCCAAAAAATAGCCGTGACCAATAAAAAAGCGCAAAATAAATAAGAGAACAATGTGATGGCTTCTATTAAAAAATTATCCTGCTTTACAATAACTACCACATTGCCCGGGCCTGCTTTATACCATAACTCGTCGTAACCATTTTTTGTTTTTGTTTCAAATTCTTCTTTGGGTACTTGTTGCCGGTTAAGTTTTGTTGCAAAGGCATAATCATTATGATTGCTTACCAATTGCAAATTATTATACACGGCAAATGCATATACTGATGAATTTTCTATTGCATTTTCATTTCCACGGGAAAATAATTCAGGATATAAAGCATCTGATTTGTATTTTTTTGATCTTGCTAAAATAAATATATAGCCCAATGTTTTACCGCCTGTATCTACTACATTTTTGCGGCTGATATAAGTATAGCGGTCGTAAGCTTCGTCGTAATAATATAAATCAGCAATATTAGTCGGCCTGCCCTGTGTATTTAAAATAGTATTCAATTCATTAAAGCCCGATGAATCTATATTAAACAGTGGCTTTTCGTTGGCATCAAACGAATAAATTTTGGTTTCGTATTTATTATTGTAACTGGAAAAATTTCCATTTACCAAACTGTCTTTAAATGCCTGGTTGGTAGAATCTTTTTTTAATTTATAAAAATTATTTGCAATTACTTCATTTCTAAAATCGGTAAGCAGTGTATTCATCAGTCTTTCGCTTGAAGGATCAGCCTTGGTAGAAAGTGTTTCGGCGTATTTTTTACGGTTACTGAGTTCTTTTATATTATTATGGTGTACAATTACCGCCATTATTGACAATGAAAAAAAGAACAGCCAAAAAACCAAACGTGATGATGAAATGCCTGCGGTTAGTAAAGCAAGATAATTGTTGCTGAGTAAAATTAAAAATAACAGCAGCCATATCAACAGGTATAACTCAAAAGTAACAATGGCAATATTAAAGCCTATGGTTAAAAAAGTAAGCCCTGCAACTGCAACAATAATATATAATGCAATAAAATTTTCAGGAAACATTGGACGCAGCAGGTACATTAAAATTTGGCCCAGTACAAAATAACCAATGGCAATACAACATAACACTACAAAACCTATAATGCTGTAAATATTAAGTGTAAAAAAATTAATTACATCAAAAGAAATTTGCGAATCGGCTACCATACTGCGTAAGATGTGGCCGCAAACGTAAGTTGCTGTAATAAATAATATAGCTACTACTGCCAGCAATAACCATTTCACCACATGAAATCTCAGGGCAATGGTGTATTTTTTTTCCTGCAGTTGCTGGCGGATAAATAAAATTATCCATACAAATAATACCGCATTAATTAACAGATCCCCCAGCGACCGAAGCACAAAACTGGAACCATACACCGAAGGGTCAAACAATTCGAACTGCCGGAAGTTTAACGGCAGGGGAAAATAATAACTTACAATACGGAGCCCTAAAACAATTATAATTAAAAATAAAGTTGCCTTCCACAAACGGCTGTGCATAGAAATATATACCGCACAAAAATGTATAAATAACATTATAAAAAACGTTCCCAAAATACGCAACCAAACAGAAACAATATTATTTTTTGGAATGATTGTACCGGGGATTTTTGAAAGATAAAATAAGTGATTGCCATTTAAAGATTTTACCGATACTGCACCTGAATCGAGAGAGATTTCGTAATTATTTTCTATTTCTTCGCCAATGGCAAAAGTGTTTTTCAGGTATTCGTTGGTTATTACGTAATTCCATTGTACCGGTATTAATGCTACTACCAGGCCCTGCCCAATATTTACTTTATGCCATACATAATAGCCATTGGGCAACTGCACAAAGCCCGAACTGTCGGCACTGTACAATAATGCATCGCCTGGTTGTACTGCCTGTGTGTTCCAAAATAATGATTCGTATTGTGCTGCATCAGTTAGCTGGTACAGATAAAAAAAATATTTTTTTTGCGTAAGGGATTGTAAAAAAATTTCGTCGTAATTTTTTACAGAAAGTTTAGTAAGCAACAGGGTATCGTTGCTGAGTATTTTAAAATTTTTTTCCTGCTGGTGAATATAAGTTTCAATTTTTTTTTGCACCGAATTAACCGAAGAATTATCACTCCAGTAATTATCTATAATAAAAGATATGGTAATTAACCAGCCTGCAATTACCAGCAGGTAACTGTTTTTATATAAAAAGCTCCAGATGGTTTTAAATTTTTGCAGAAAAGTGGGTTTATTGGTTAATTGGTTTACTGGTTAATTAGTTAATTGGTTGATTAGTTTATTAGTTGATTAGTTTATAGCTTGCAATCCCTATACATTGCTCATTGCTCATTGCTCATTATTCATTTTTTTTATCCTGTTCCAAATAGCATCCATTTCCTCCAAACTCATATCCTGTAACTGCTTACCATCTTTTAACGCCTCAGTTTCCATTTTAGTGAACCGGCTTATGAATTTTTTATTGGTGCGTTCCAAAGCATTTTCAGCATCTACCTGCAAAAACCTTGCAAAGTTTACTAAAGAGAAAAAAACATCGCCTAATTCGTCTTCAACTGACAACTGACGACTGACAACTGACGACGAATTGTTGCTCTTTGCTTCTTGCAAATTGCCAATAGCCTCCTGCAACTCTCCCATTTCTTCTTCTACCTTTTCCCAAACTTGTTCTTTATTATCCCACTCAAAACCCACCTGCTTTGCTTTTTCCTGCAGGCGCATGGCTTTAACCATTGATGGTAAAGCTTTAGGCACACCGCCGAGTACAGATTTTTTACCTTCTTTTAGTTTTAACTTTTCCCAATTTCGTTTTACTTCTTCGTCGTCTGCTACAACCACATCTCCATAAATATGCGGATGCCGGTGAATTAATTTTTCGCAAACACCATTTATTACTTCATCCAAAGTAAACTCATTTTTCTCGGCTCCAATTTTTGCATAGAAAACAATATGGAGTAACAGGTCACCCAATTCTTCTTTTATGCTTTTATAATCATTGGCCGAAATGGCATCTGCCAGCTCGTAAGTTTCCTCAATGGTTAACTGGCGTAAAGTTTCAATAGTTTGCTTTTTATCCCAGGGGCACTTTTCCCTCAAGTCGTTCATTATTGTTACTAATCTTAAAAAAGATTCGCCTGCTGTGTTCATCAATTGTTATAATTTAAAAAGGGATAAAAAAGTAAATGCTGTAAAAAGAATAATTGCAATGATAAGGTTTGCAAATTGAAGGATAAAAAGTTTTAAGATTGTTTTACCTCTTCCCTGCTGATAGAAATTTCGCATGGCTTTATAATTATAAAAAAATACAAGTATAATTAATATGCCCGACAGGTATTGCAGCCAATGTGCCCCGGTTGCCGCACCAATTTTACTTATACCAAAAATTACCAGCAAACTAATAAATACAAATACAAAAAGATGTATAGTAAATATGGCATGGTTTACATAAAAATATTGCGGGTGCCTTGAATATAAAATTTTAAGAAAAAATGCAAAAAGCGGTAAAGTAATAAAGAGTATTTGCGGTATGGAATGAAGCAAATTATTTATCATTGCTGTGATGGCAGCTTTCGGATTTCCGCTGTACTTTTCGTTTATCTCAATTTGTTTATAAACCAGTTGCCGCTCAATCCAGTTATGGTCTTTACCATGTGCCAGTGCACTATCGTATTCCTTACGGGTTTTAAATTTCGAAGGAGTCATTTTAAATGTTGCGGCAGCAAGTGCTGTACTATCCAAATATTTTAAATATTCCTGTTTATCATACGCAAACTTCAAAGCAATGTCATTTTTAGCAAGTGTATCAACAAATTTTTTATATTGTATTGAATCCATTGCTCTTATTTTATAAATAGGAATTTTATTTACATCCCCAGTTATCTTAATGTCTTTAGCAGCGTCAAACTTGTACAACCAAAAGAAAATTAAAAAAAATACTGCCGAGGTAAACACATAAAACCTGATGGGGTTTAAATAACTTGCACGTCTGCCCACCATATATTCTGTTGGTAAAAAGCCGGGTTTAGTAATTAATAGTTTAAGAGAACTGAAAAATTTGCCATCAAAATGAGTAATATCCTGGAAAAAATGCGAAATTAAATGCCA